>JAKAAV010000182.1 GCA_021802185.1 Chloroflexota bacterium
GGGCGATCGCCACAAGGGACTGCCCTACGAATCCGGCATCGACACGCTCGGTGACACGTGGGGCCGGTTCGGGCTCTCGTTCTACATCTACGCGCTGCTGTTCGTCGCCTTCGACATCGAAGTGATCTTCGTGTACCTGTGGGCGATCGTGTTCCGCGACGTGCTGCTCGGCGGGCTGATCAGCATGGCGATCTTCGTGCTGATCCTGATGCTCGGGCTCGCCTACGCGTGGCGCAAGGGAGTGCTGCGGTGGCAGTGACGCCGGGCGATCACGCCGGCGAGGCGCCCCCCGCGTCCCAGATGGCCCCCGCAGGAGGCGCCGCCTCCGCTCCGGGCGCTGTCGTGCCTGCCGCCACGGGCGCGGCGCCCGCGGCGACCGACTCCCTGCCGGAGCTCGCGCCGGGGTCGGCGCTCGCCGAGGCGATCTTCGTCGCGAACGAGCTCTGGTCATCGTCGAACACGGCCGCCCACGGCGGCGGCCACGCGCCCTCGATCACGCACCTTGCCGAGTTCGAGGAGATCGGCGAGCGCGGCGACGACGCCCGATGGTCATCGCTCCAGGTCGTGCCGGCGAAGGCGGACATCGTGCTCGACCTGCTGCGCGTCAACAGCCTCTGGCCGCTGCTGTCGGGCCTGTCCTGCTGTGCGTTCGAGATGATGTCGTCCGCCACGAGCCGCAACGACATCGACCGCTTCAACATGTTCCCGTTCCGCGCCAGCCCCCGGCAGGCCGACGTGCTCATCGTCGCGGGGACCCTCACGACCAAGATGGCCGGTCCCCTCCTCCGCCTCTGGGAGGAGATGCCGGAGCCCAAGTGGTGCGTCGCGATGGGCGACTGCACCGTCTCGGGCGGCCGGTTCAAGCGCTCCTACTCGGTGGTCCAGGGCATCGACCGGATCATGCCCGTCGACGTCTACGTCCCCGGGTGTCCTCCGCGACCGGAGGGCCTCATCTACGGGATGCTCAAGCTCCAGCGGCTCATCCTCGAGCGCCGCGGGCGCTGGTCCGCGCGGGCGGTCGGGCCGACCGTTCCCGCGGGGCGCTGACGGGAGGGACGCCACGGATACCGCGTTCAAGCGGCGCCTCGAGACCCGTCTCGGCCCCATGCTCGCCGGGCCGGTCCGCCAGCGCCACGACCAGACCGAGATCCGGATCGCCGCGGGCGACGTCGTCGACGTCCTCCGCACGCTCCACGACGATCCCGCGTTCCGGTTCGAGGTGCTCGCCGACGTGGCCGGGGTGGACATGGGCGACTCGATGCAGGTCGTGTACCACCTGTGGTCGGAGACGACACCCGACTGGCTCCGCGTGATCGCGGTCGACCTCTCCCGCGACGATCCCCGCGTGCCATCCGCAACCTTCCTGTGGAAGGGGGCTGAGTGGATGGAGCGCGAGGCCTACGACATGTTCGGGATCATCTTCGAGGGCAACCGCGACCTGCGCCGCATCTACATGCCGCCCGACTACACGAGCTTCCCGCTTCGCAAGGACTTCTTCCTTGCCGACGACGCCGCACGCTCCCCCGGGCAGGGCGTCCGGCACATGGAGCAGGTGCACCCGCCGGCCGATTCGGAAGCGCCGATCCGGCGCGCACGGGGCCGCTGAGCATGGCCGTCCAGTCGCCGTCGCTCGACGACCCGCGCGTCCTCGTCGACACGCCCGCCGCCATCGTCGACGCGATCCCGCCGTACGCGCCGCGGAGCGAGCGCGAGGCCGAGTTCTACGCGCTCGGCGACGGGCAGATGCTGCTGAACATCGGGCCGCACCACCCGGCGACCCACGGCGTCCTCCGCATCGTGCTCAAGATCGAGGGCGAGCGCATCGTCGACCTCGACCCGGTGCTCGGCTACCTGCACCGCGGCGTCGAGAAGCTCGCCGAGAACGCCGACTACCACCACTCCATCGCCTACACCGACCCGCTCGAGTACGTCAGCTCGCTGTTCAACGAGCTCGCGCCGGTCATGGCGTTCGAGCGGCTGCTCGACCTGCGCGTCCCGCGGCGCGCCGAGTACCTGCGCGTGCTCTCGTGCGAGCTGCTCCGCGTGTCAAGCCACATCCTCTTCATGGGATTCATGGCGCTCGACATGGGCGGGCTCACGCCGATCCTGTACAGCTTCATCGAGCGCGACGAGATGGTGGACATGCTCGCCGCGCTGACCGGCCAGCGGATGCTGTTCAACTACATGCGGATCGGCGGCGTCAACGGCGATCTCAACCACGAGTTCCTCAGCCGGCTGGGGGACTGGATGAGCCGCGCGGGCCGCCAGGCGGAGGCCATCTCGACGCTGCTCAACGAGAACGAGATCTTCGTGAAGCGAACGCGCGGCCTCGGCGCGATCTCCCGCGGCCAGGCGCTGAACCTCGGGCTCACCGGCCCGAACCTCCGGGCGTGCGGCGTCCCGTTCGACGTCCGCCGCGCGCACCCGTATTCGGTGTATCCCGAGCTCGACTTCGATGTCGTGACGGCGGACGAGGGCGACACGTACGCCCGCTACCTGGTGCGCGTCGAGGAGATCAAGCAGAGCATCCGGATCATCGACCAGGTGCTCCACGAGATGCCCGACGGCCCCGTGATGGCCCGCATCCCCCGAAGGATCACGCCGCCGCCCGGCCGGGCCTGGGCCGCGATCGAGAGCCCGCGCGGCCAGTACGGCTGCTACGCGATGAGCGACGGCACGGACCAGCCCTACCGGTTCCGGATCCACGACCCGTCGTTCGTCAACCTGCAGGCGCTCGTTCCGATCCTGCCGGGCTGCCTGATCGCCGACACGATGGCCGTGAACGCCAGCCTCGACCCGATCATGGGCGGGGTGGACAAGTGAACGTCGTCCCGCGGTCCGCGCCCCGGATCCCGGCGCTCTGGCTGCTGCTGTTCGCGCTGGGCGGCCTCGGGACGCTGGTGCTGCTGGTCCTGATCGTCGGGATCCTGAGCGGCGTCATTCCCGCCATCGTCATCTGGCTCGGCGGCGTGATCCTCGCGAACATCGCGATCGTGCGGTTCATCGTGGCCGCGACCGCCATCCTGCTGTTCACGATCCCGACCGCGTTCGTGATCATCTTCATGGAGCTGAAGGTGATCGCGTTCATGAACCTCCGGATCGGCCCGAACCGGGTCGGCCCGTGGGGCGCCCTGGCGTCCGTCGTGCACGGACTCAAGGTGCTCTCGAAGGAGGACTTCACCCCGACCGGCGCGGACCCCACCGTGTTCACGCTCGCGCCGGTCGCGACGTTCGTCGGCAGCGTGATGGCGTTCATGGTGCTGCCGTTCGGGCCCGGCCTGTTCGGCGTCGACCTGAACGTCGGGCTGCTCTACTTCTTCGCCGTCGGCGGGCTCGGCGTCGTCGGGCTGCTGATGGCCGGCTGGGCGAGCTTCAACAAGTACTCGCTGCTCGGCGGCCTCCGGAGCGCCGCCCAGATGGTGAGCTACGAGATCCCGCTCACGCTGTCCGTGGTCGGCGTGATCATGCTGGCCGGCACGCTCAGCCTCAACGGCATCGTGCAGGCCCAGTCGGGGAGCTTCCTCGACTGGTTCGTGGTCCGCCAGCCCCTCGCGTTCCTGATCTTCTTCATCGCCGCCACGGCCGAGGCGAACCGCACCCCGTTCGACCTGACCGAGGCCGACAGCGAGATCGTGGCCGGCTTCGCGACCGAGTACAGCGGCATGCGCTTCGGGTTCTTCTTCTTCGCCGAATACGTGAACGTGTTCCTGCTGTCGGGGCTGGCCGTCGTGCTGTTCTTCGGCGGCTGGACCTCGCCGATCCCGTGGCCGTGGCCGATCCACTTCGCGCTGTCGCCGCTCGAGTCGCTCATCGCGATCCTCGTGCTGCTGATCGTGGTACCGGTCGTCGCCTCGTTCCTGCTCGCGATCCCGATCTGGGTCATCCGCACCCGGCTCTCGTTCGCGCGCGCGTTCGCGATGGGCATGCTGCTGTTCGGCCCGCTGGCGACCGCCGCGGTGCTGATCTACCTGGTCATCAACCTGGACGCCCTGCTCGGCATCATCTGGTTCTTCGCCAAGGCGTACGTCTTCGTGTTCACGTTCGTCTGGATGCGCGCGACGCTCCCGCGCGTCCGCATCGACCAGCTGATGGGGCTCGCCTGGAAGTGGCTCCTGCCCGCGTCGCTGGTCAACCTGTTCATCACCGCGCTCGCCATCCTGGTGGTTCACCCATGATCCCCGTCCCCGGCAAGGGCATCGCGAAGGGCATGGCCCTCACGCTGCGCCGCTTCTTCGAGCCGAAGGTCACCGTCCAGTATCCCGAGCAGGCCCCGCACATCGCGCCGCGCCATCGCGGCCGGCTCGAGCTGCTCTACGACGAGTGGGGCGCGCTGAAGTGCGAGACGTGCTTCCAGTGCGCGATGGCGTGCCCGATCGAGTGCATCGACATGGGCGGCACCGACACCAGGGACCGCTTCCACGTCCACTGGGGGCCCCCCGAGCAGTACGCCGAGCGCCGCGAGGAGCAGGCGCTGCGACGCTCCGGGCGCCCCGTGCCCGACCCGGCGTTCCGGTCGTTCGATCCCGCCGACACGAGCCGGCTCGACGCCCTGCTCGACGCGGAGGACTACGACCCCCAGCGCCTCCTGCCGATCCTCGAGGGCACGCAGGAGATCTACGGGTACATCCCCGTGGCCGCGATCAAGCACATCTCGAACGCGACCGGCATCTGGTACGCCGAGGTCTACGGCACGGCCTCGTTCTACGAGCATCTCCACCTCGAGCCGCCCACGAGCCACACCATCGGGATCTGCCGGTGCCCGGCGTGCTCGCTGTTCGGGAGCGGCACGATCCGGACGGTGGTCGAGCAGGCCGCCGGGGTCGCGCTCGGGGGGACGACGCCCGACGGGACCCTGTCGCTCGAGCCCTCGGACTGCCACGGCGAGAACGGCGGCGAGCCGTGGGTGACGTTCGACGGGATCCGCCGCGCCGGGGTCACGGCGTCGAACGCGGCGCTGCTCGTCCGGGCGGCCACCGGGGCGAGGGAGGTCGGCGGCATGCCGGCGGGGCAGGCCTGATGCCCTCGATCCTCGAGACGCCCGAGGCCTGGACGCGCGTCACGCTCGCCGCTGCCGGCCAGTACGACCCGGCGGCAGGGCTGGCCGATCCCGCCGCGGGGCTCGCGGCCGCCGAACGCGCGGGCGCGTGGTCGGCCTGGAAGCAGGCCGTCGCGACGGGACCGGACGGGCTCCTCGCGCTCGTTGCCCGCGCCGGACTCCGCGGCCGAGGCGGCGCCGGATACCCGACGGCCGACAAGTGGCGCGCGACGCGACTCGCCGACGATCCCGAGCGCGCTGTGGTCGCGAACGGGATCGAGGCCGACCCGGGCGCGTTCGTCGACCGGACGCTC
>JAKAAV010000183.1 GCA_021802185.1 Chloroflexota bacterium
GAGGCCATCAAGGCCCGGTGGGGGGCAACTACCGCGAGAAAGTCCAGATGGCTACGCCAGCGGCGGCCTACGGCGCGGTGCTTGCCGGCGTCGACGTGGTGCTGGTGGGAGCCGGCATCCCACGGGGGCTGCCGAGCCTGCTCGACGCGCTGGCGCGGCTCTCGGCCAGCCAGCCGCCGGCGCCGTTCACGTGCCGGGTCGTCGGTGACGGTCCGCTCGCCGGCCACCTCCGGAACCGGGCGGAAGCGCTCGGCATCGGTCCGCTCGTCGTGTTCGACGGTGCGCGGCCGCACTGGGCCGTGGCCGAGGCGTACGGCGATGCGGATGTCTTCGTGCAGGCCAGCGTCGTGCTGCCGGACGGCGATCGCGACGGGATCCCGAACGTCCTCCTCGAGGCGATGGCCAGCGGGCTGCCCGTCGTCGCCACGAGCGTCGCGGGGATCCCCGAGGCCGTGGCCGACGGCGAGACCGGACTCCTCGTCCCGGGCGCAGACCCCGACGCGCTCGCTGCCGCGATCGCCCGCCTTGCCGCCGACCCTGGCCTCCGGGCGACGCTCGGGCGCGCCGCCCGGGCCCGCGTCCTCGACCAGTTCGACCGCCGGGCGACCGTGCGGACAATGGCAACGCTGTTCGGCGGCGCGCGAGGAGCTCGCGGGCTCGATGCGCCGGACGCGGTCGTGGGGGCCGAGCCCGCGTCGCGCTTCGCGCCCGGGGAGGCGTCGTCGCAAGCCATGTTCCCGGAAGTGGCCTCGCGATGAGGATCGCGTACATGCTCCCCGATCCCGGCATTCCGGTCGGCGGCACGAAGGGTGCCTCGGTCCACGTCGCCGAGCTCACCCGCGCCTACGTCCGCGCGGGACACGAGGTGCTGCTGGTCGCGATGCGGACGGCCGGGCCTGCCCCGGAGGGCGTCGACCTCCAGATCCTCGACCCCGGACCGCTCCCGCAGGGTCCGGAGCACGACCACGAGCGCATCGCCGCGACGGAGTGGTTCTTCGAGGAAGCCGTCGCGTCCGTGCGCGACTTCGCCCCCGACCTCGTCCACGAGCGCCTGTCCGCGTTCGCGGGCGGCGGCCCCCATTTCGCCGCGGTGCTCGGGGTCCGCAGGCTCGTCGAGGTGAACGCGCCCGTCATCGCGGAGCGCGCGAGCCGGCTCCGCGTCGCTGACCTCGACACTGCCGAGGGGCTCGAACGCGCCGCGCTCGCCGACGCTCGCGCCGTCGCCGTCTCCGCCCCGCTCGCCGGCTGGGCCCGTGAGCGCGGCGCCGCCGCCGCCGCCGTCGTGCCGAACGGCGTGGACGTCGACCGGTTCGCGCCCGACGCCGTCGCGTCGGCGGTCGTGCGGGCCTCACTGGGCCTCGCGGGCGCCGACGTCGTCGGGTTCATCGGCAGCCTGAAGCCGTGGCACGGCGTCGACGTCCTGCTCGACGCAGCCGCGACGCTTGCCGCACGACGCTTTCGCCTGCACGTCCTCGTCGTGGGTGACGGCCCGGACCGGCCGAGCCTGGAAGTCCGCGCCACGCGCCGTCTCGAGGGGCGCGTCCATTTCGTGGGCGCGGTCCCGGCGGCGGCAATCCCCGCATACCTCGCCGCGTTCGACGTGGCCGCGGCGCCGTACCGCGCGCCGGCCACGGCCGTCGACTTCTACTTCTCGCCGCTCAAGGTCGTCGAGGCGATGGCGGCGGCGCGCCCGGTGGTCGCGTCGCGCTTCGCCCCGATCGAGGATCTGCTCGCCGGCCACGGGAGCCTCGTGCCCCCGGGGGACGTCCCCGCGCTCGCCGCCGCGATCGACGCCGCCCTCGACGATCCCGACGCCGCCGCACGTGCCACGGCCGGCCGGCAGCACGCCGTACGAGCCCACGGCTGGGATGCGGTCGTGCGGCAAACCCTGTCCGCGGCGTTCGACCCGGTCGGAGCCACGCAGACGGCGGGCGCACGCGCCACGGCCGTGCCGGCCGGAGACCAGCCGGGCGGGCTGGCAGCGGCAACGGGAGTCGCGGCATGATCCGGAGGTTTGCACCGTACCTCCGGCCCGTTCGCGGCGCGCTGACCGCAGGCCTCGCCGCCGGCATCGTCCAGGCCGCCATGCAGTGGCTCGAGCCGTGGCCGCTGAAGCTCATCTTCGACAGCGTCATCGGCACGCACCCCCTCCCGGGCTTCCTCGCGTTCCTGCCGGGGCGACCGGTCGACAGGCTGACCGTGCTGGCCCTCGCGATGCTCGCGATCGCGGCGTGGCTCGGGATCTTCCGCTACGTCGCAGACCGGCTCGTGGCGCAGGCCGGTCAGCGCGTGGTCTTCGCGATCCGGTCCGACCTCTTCCGCCACATCGAGGGACAGTCGCTGAGCTTCCACGAGCGGCGCCTCACCGGCGACCTGCTCAGCCGTCTCGGCGGCGACGTGCAGTCGGTCCAGGGCGTGATGGTCAACGCGATCCCCGTCCTGGTGAACAACGTCCTGGCGCTCGCCGGGATGCTGGTCATCATGTTCTGGATCGACTGGCGTTACACGCTCGTCGCGATGTCGCTGTCGCCGGTCCTGTACCTCGCCGTGCGCGGCTTTCTCGGCCGGATCAAGTCGCAGCAGCGCCGGGCGCGCCGCTGGGAAGGCATGGCCACGGGCGTCGCCCAGGAGGTCCTCACGTCGATCACCGCCGTCCAGGCGTTCGGGCGCGAGGACGACGAGGCCGAGCGGTACGGACGTGCGAGCGCGCAGTCGCTCGAGGCGAGTCAGGAGGCCGTCGCGATGCAGGCGGCATTCACGCCGACCGTCACGTTCCTGATGACCGCCGCGACGGTCCTCGTCGTGTGGTTCGGTGTCGAGTCCGTCCTGACCGGACAACTGACTCCGGGCGACCTGCTCGTGTTCATGGCCTATCTGCGCGGGATGTACTCACCCGTCCGGCAGCTCGCCAAGCTCGGCAACGTCGTCACGCGCGGCCTCGCCGCGGCGGAACGGCTCGCCGAGACCCTCGCCACCGACGAGCGCATCCCCGAGCGGCCGTCCGCCCGCCGGCTGGCCAGGCCCCTCGGGGCCCTGTCGTTCCGGGGCGTGAGCCTCGAATATCCCAACGGGATGCTGGCCCTTGACGAGGTGTCCCTCGACATCCCCGCCGGCGCGCGCGTCGCGATCGTCGGCGCGACGGGATCAGGCAAGAGCTCCATGCTCCAGCTCGTCCCACGCTTCTATGACCCGAGCGAGGGGAGCGTCGAGCTCGACGGCGTCGACCTGCGCGACCTCACGATCGCGGGCCTGCGCGAGCTGGTGGCGTACGTGCCACAGGAGCCATACCTCTTCCAGGGGCCCGTCTGGGAGAACATCACCTACGGCGGGCATGGGCTGTCCCGTGAAGCGGCCGTCGTCGCGGCGCGCGCCGCGGGCGTCCACGAGGTGCTGACCCGCCTGAGCGACGGGTACGACACCATCGTGTCGGAGCGGGGCGCATCGCTCTCGGGCGGCCAACGGCAGTGCATCGCGCTGGCGCGAGCGATGGTGCGCGACCCGCGCGTGATCCTGCTCGACGAGCCCACGACGGGACTGGACGAGCAGGCCCAGCAGTGGCTGCTCGACGCGCTCGAGCGCGTCTCGGGCGGACGCACGACCCTCGTCGTGAGCCACGAGCGGCGCGTCGTCGAGCGGGCCGACGTCGTGGTCGCGATCGCGTCCGGGAGAGTCGTGTCAACCGGGACCGCGGCGGCCGCGTTCGAGCGAGCTTTCGGGGGCGGCGCGAGCGCAGACGGGCCGGGGGCCGTGCTCGTCGCGCCGGGCCGCGTCTTCGGTCCATCGCCCGCGCGGGCCGACGCCATGGGCGCCTGACCTTCACCGGCCCGGCGAGGTCTTCTCGTTCCGAGCCACCGTCACGACACACGCCGCCACCCGATCCGGGTGCGGGCATCGCCACCGATCCGCGTCGCCGGCCACTCTCGGCGGCGGCGACACCTCCGAGGAGAAGGACCATGGCTTCGACCACCCACGGCCGCGCCGAGCGCGCAACCGACCTGTGCATCGTCGGCGCGGGGTATGTCGGCCTCACCGCCGCCGCATGCTTCGCCGACCTGGGCCACCGCGTCCGGTGCCTCGAGGCCAGCGCGACCCGGCTCGACCTGCTTCGTCGCGGGATCATCCCGATCTTCGAGCCCGGCCTCGATGAGCTGGTCGCGCGAAACGTCGCGGAGGGCCGCCTGTCGTTCACCGGCGACGTCGACGAGGCGATGGCCGACGCGTCGATCGTGTTCATGTGCGTGGGAACGCCGCCGCGCGCCGACGGCACACCCGACCTCGGCCAGCTCGAGCGGGCGGCGCGCAGCGTGGTCACGAGCACGAGCCGCGACCTGATCCTCGTCAACAAGAGCACCGTGCCGCCGGGTACCGGCGAGGCGCTGGAGCTCCTGTCGGAGGAGCACGCGGCGCCCGGGCAGCGGGTCAGCGTCGTGTCGAACCCGGAATTCCTGCGCGAGAGCCGCGCCGTCGAGGACTTCTTCCACCCGGACCGGATCGTCGTCGGTGCCGAGGACACGGAGGCAGGCCGGCGCGTCGCCGAGCTGTACGAGCCGGGAACCCCGATCGTGCTGAGCGACCGGCGCGGCGCAGAGCTCGTCAAGTACGCGTCGAACGCGTTCCTCGCGATCAAGATCTCCTTCGCGAACGAGATCGCCGGGCTCTGCGAGCGGCTGGGCACCGACGCCACCCCTGTTCTTCGCGGTGTCGGTCTCGACAGCCGCATCGGAACCCAGTTCCTCAGCCAGGGGCCCGGCTACGGCGGCTCCTGCCTGCCGAAGGACCTGTCCGGGCTCCTGGCGGTTGGCGAGGCCGTCGGATACGAGGCGCCGCTGGCGGCGGCCGCCGAGGCGACGAACAAGCGCGCTCGACGCTCCGTCGTCGACCGGCTCGAGGCCGCGCTGGGCGGCCTGCAGGGCGCCCGGATCGGTCTGCTCGGCCTCGCCTTCAAGCCCGGAACCGACGACACCCGGGACTCGCCCGCCGTCGACCTCGTCCAACTGCTGGTCGAGCGCGGCGCGATCGTCCGCGCGCACGACCCGCTCGCCGCGCCGGTCGCGATCCCCGCGACGCGTGTCGACAGCGCGCTCGATGCGGCACGACAGTCAGATGCCCTGGTCATCGCGACGGGGTGGCCGGAGTTCGCGACGCTCGACCCGGAGATCGTCGGCGACGCGATGGGCCGGCGCATCGTCTTCGACGCCGTCAACGCACTGCCGTCGGCCGCGTGGCGAGACGCAGGGTTCACCGTCTACGGGGTCGGCCGCGGCGCGCCCACGTCATTCCATCCCGTCGTCTGGGCGCCCATCGAGTGGGCGCTGCGGCCGGGGCGTGATGCCGCCGCCCCGGCC
>JAKAAV010000184.1 GCA_021802185.1 Chloroflexota bacterium
CGCGGGGCTCCGGTTCGACGAGCCCGACCGGATCGAGCATCCGGACCGGCGGCGGCGACTGGCCGTGACGCGCGGCCTCGGGCGCCCACCGCTCGCGCCACTCGTCCGGGGTGTCGACCGGGCACTCCGCGTGCGCCTGCGCGAGCCAGACGAGCGACCAGACGCGTGGCACGACGCGATACACGTCGTAGCCCCCTCCCCCCGTCGCGAGCCACCGGCCTTCCGTGTGCTCGTGCGCCATCCGGTCGAGCATGCGCGCGGCCGCCGACATCGCGACGGTCGTGAGCCGGAGGTGGGCGAGCGGATCGAACGCGTGCGCGTCGCTGCCGTGCTGCGAGACGAGCATCGTCGGCCGGAACGCCTGCGCCAGCGGCGGCACGACGAGCTCCACCACCTGGAGCCAGGAGCGGTCCGACGTGCCCGGCTGGAGCGGCACGTTGACGGTCGTTCCCTCCGTCCCCGGCTCACGGCAGTCCTCGACGAAACCCGTGCCGGGGAACAGCGCGAGCCCCGTCTCGTGGAACGAGACCGTGAGCACGCTCGTGTCGTTGCGGAAGATCGCCTCGACGCCGTCGCCGTGGTGGACGTCCAGGTCGACGTACAGGACCCGGTGGCCGGCATCCCGGGCGCGGGCGATCGCGAGCGCCACGTCGTTGTAGATGCAGAACCCGCTCGCCCGCATCGGCATCGCGTGATGGAGGCCGCCGCCGGGATGGAACGCATGGAGGGCACGGCCGGCGAGGATCGCGTCCATCGCGGCGATCGAGCCGCCGCCGACGGCCGCGGCGGCCTCGTGCATCCCGTAGAACGGGGGGTCGTCGCCCCAGCGCGAGAAGCCGGCCATGGCGGACGCGTCGGGATACTCCGACAGCATCCGGACCGTCGAGATGTAGTCGGCGGCGTGGACGCGCCGGAGCTCGTCGTCGGAGGCGCGGGGAGGCGGCTCGAAGCGGTCCGCGCCGACCGCGCGCAGCAGTTCGATCCCTGGCCCGAACCGTCGCGGCGTCAGCGGGTGGTCCGGCCCGAAGTCGTACTCCAGTGACGAAGGACCGTAGATGACGAGCGGTTGGGACTCGACCGGGAGCCGCATCTCGGAGACTATAGCGGTGCGCGGCGGGGCCTCGACAGCGGTCCCGGAACGCGCGACGTTCGGGGATCGGCCATGAGCATGGCGCCGGGCCAGGAGCGAGTGCGCGACGCCGTCCTGCGCGACGGATCGTCGATCCGGCTCCGACGCAGCCGGCCGGAGGACGAGGCCGGGCTGCTGGCCTTCCTCTCCGCCCTCGCGCTCGAGTCGCGCCGCATGCGGTTCGCCGGACTGGTGACGGATCTCGCCGGGCTGGCGCGTCGGTGGGCGGAGCCCGAGGCGCGCGACTGTTCGCTCGTCGGCGAGGCGGGGGGCCGGATCGTCGCCCACGGCAGCTACAACGTGGCCGGCAGGGACATCGCCGAGGTGGCGTTCCTCGTCGCGGACGAGTGCCAGGGCCGCGGGATCGCCACGCTGCTGCTCGACGAGCTCGCCGCGCGCGCGCGCGACGCGGACATCACGACGTTCTACGCGGAGGTGCTGCCCGAGAACGCCCGGATGCTCGAGGTGTTCCGCGAGAGTGGGTTCCCCACTCGCGTGCGTGTCGAACCGGGGGCCCTCGTGGTCGAGTTCCCCACCGAGCTCTCGGACGCGGCGCGCGAGCGGTTCGAGCAGCGCGAGCGGATCGCGGCGTCGGCCGCCGTCGACGCGCTGCTGCACCCGGCGTCGGTCGCGGTCATCGGCGCATCGCGGCGGCGGGGCACCGTCGGCGGCGAGCTGTTCCACAACCTGCTGGAGGGCGGCTTCCAGGGACCCGTCTATCCCGTCAACCCCAACGCCGACGTCGTCCAGTCGGTTGCCGCCTACCGGTCGATCCTCGACGTCCCGAGCCGCGTCGACCTCGCCGTGATCGTGCTGCCGCCCGCCGCATCGGTCGCCGCGGCGGAGCAATGCGCCGAGCGCGGCGTGCGGTCGCTCGTCGTGATCTCGCCCGGCTTCGCCGAGATCGGACCGGACGGCGCGGAACGGCAGCGCGAGCTCGTCTCGGTGTGCCGCCGCGCGGGGATGCGGCTCGTCGGTCCGAACTGCATGGGCGTCATGAACCTCGACCCCGCGGTGGACCTCCACGCGACGTTCGCGCCGACCATGCCGCTTCCCGGTCGCGTCGGCTTCATGTCCCAGAGCGGCTCGCTCGGCCTGGCGATCATCCAGCGCGCGAATCGGCTCGGCCTCGGGCTGTCGAGCTTCGTGTCGGCCGGCAACAAGGCCGACCTCTCCGGCAACGACTTCCTGCAGTACTGGGAGGGCGACGAGCGAACCCACCTCGTCGCGCTCTACCTCGAGTCGCTCGGCAACCCGCGGAAGTTCTCGCGGATCGCGCGCAGGGTCGGCCGCACCAAGCCGATCATCGCGGTCAAGAGCGGGCGTTCCGCCGCGGGTGCGCGCGCGACCTCGTCGCACACCGGCGCGCTCATCGGCGCCTCCGACGTCACGGTCGACGCGCTGTTCCACCAGGCCGGGATCGTGCGCACCGACACCCTGTCGGAGTTCTTCGACGTTGCGTCGCTGCTCGCGGACCAGCCGCTGCCCGCCGGCCGGCGAGTCGCGATCCTGACGAACGGCGGCGGTCCGGGGATCCTCGCGGTCGATGCCTGCGACGCGGACGGCCTCGAGGTGCCGCCGCTGCCGCCCGAGGTGCGCGCACGGCTCGCCGAATTCCTGCCGCCCGAGGCGGCCCTGGGCAACCCCGTCGACACCATCGACGGAGCGCCCGAGTCGTTCGCGCGGGCGATCCGGGTGCTCGCGGGCTGGGACGGCGTCGATGCCCTGCTGGTGCTGTTCGTGCCGCCGCTCGCGACGAGCGAGGAGGACGTCGCGCTCGCGATCCGGTCCGCGGTCGAGGACCTGCCGCGGCCGATCCCGGTGCTCTGCGTGTTCATGGCCTCGGACGACGGCGTCTCGACGCTGCGCGGCGGCCGTGTCCGCATTCCGGTGTACGCGTTCCCCGAGGAGGCGGCGCGCGCCCTGTCCCTGGCCGTCCAGTACGCGGAGTGGCGCGCGGCCCCGGTCGGGAGCGTTCCGCGCTTCGAGGACGTCCGGTCGGACGACGCGGCGGCGATGATCGCCGCGTCGCTGGCCCGCGTGCCTCTCACGACGTCGACGGCCGAGCCGGTGCCGGAGACTCCGCCGCCCGGGACCGGGCCGGCGCAGCGGACCGGCGGCGCACTCGCGCGGTCGCGCTGGCTCGACCCCGACGAGGTCGCGTGCCTGCTCGAGTGCTACGGCATCCCGATCGCCCCGTGGCGGCTCGCGAGCACGCCCGGGGAGGCGGCGCAGGTCGCGGGCGAGGTGGGGTGGCCGGTGGCGGTCAAGGGCGTCGCGCCCGGGATCCTGCACAAGGCCGAGGCGAAGGCGGTCGCGCTGAACGTGCCCGATCCTGCCGGCGTCGAGGCGGCGGCGCGCCAGATCGGGACGGCGCTCGACGCAGCGGGGCGAAGCGAGCACCGCTACCTCGTCCAGCGCATGATGCCGCCCGGCACCGAGATGCTCGTGGGCGTGGTTAACGACCGGCTGTTCGGCCCCGTGATCGCGTGCGGGGCGGGCGGGAGCGCGGCGCAGCTGCTGCGCGACGTCGCCGTGCGGATCACGCCGCTGACCGACCGGGACGCCGCCGAGATGGTCCGGTCGCTCGTGACCTACCGCCTGCTCGAGGGCCACGGTGGCGGCGCGCCGACCGACGTCGCGGCGCTCGAGGACACGCTGCTCCGCGTGAGCGCCATGGTCGAGGCGCATCCGGAGGTCGCGGAGATGGACTGCAACCCGCTGATCGTGCTGGATCAGGGCGCGGTCGTCGTCGACGCGCGGATCCGGATCGAGCTGCCGTCGCGCGACTGACACGCGTCGTGCCCGGGGCGCGCGGGCCAGCATCACTCATGCCGCGCCCGACCCGCGCTTGGGCCCGACATCGCCTGACTCGCGCCCGACTCGCGCTGGGGCCCGGTATCGCCTGACTCGCGCCCGACTCGCGCTCGAGCCCGGTCGCCGGCATCGCCCGGTCCCGGAACCGATCCCGGATCGGGTACGTCAAACGGACCGTGACGCGCGGCGTCACGTCCGCGAATACTCGCCGCGGCGGAAGGGGGAACCGCCGCACTGGAGATCCGGTTCGAGCTCGCCATGCCGCCCTGGCTCGTCCTCGTCGTCGTCGTCGTCGCCCTCGCGTTCGCGTTCGTGCTCGTGTGGCGCGTGACGCAGACGCCGCCGTCGTCGGACGACTTCCGGCCCGACGTCGAGGGCCTCCGCGGAATCGCCGTCCTGCTGGTCGTGCTGTTCCACGCGGGGCTGCCGGTTCCCGGCGGGTTCGTCGGCGTCGACGTCTTCTTCGTGATCTCCGGCTTCCTCATCACCGGGCTGCTGCTGCGCGAGCGGGAACGCAGCGGCTCGATCGACTTCCTGCGGTTCTACGCCCGCCGGGTGCGCCGCCTGCTGCCGGCCGCAGCCGTCGTGCTGCTCGCATGCCTGCCGGTGGCGTACCTGCTGGTCGCGCCACTCGACCGGCCGTCGGTCACGCTCGACGCCGTCGCGGCCGCGCTCTCGGTCGCGAACATCCGGTTCGCGCTGACCACCGGCGACTACTTCGCGTCGATCGCGAGCCCGTCGCCGTTCCTGCATTTCTGGTCGCTCGGCGTCGAGGAGCAGTTCTACCTCGTCTGGCCGGCGCTCCTGCTCGTTGCGTCCTGGCGGAGGCCGCGCGTGGGTGCCACGATCGCGCTGTCGCTCGTCCTCGTCGGGTCGCTGTGGGCGAGCGCCGTCGTGACCGACGCATCGCCCGCGTGGGCGTTCTACGTGCTGCCGACCCGTGCATGGCAGCTGGCCGCCGGCGGGTTGCTCGCGATCGGAGCGCCCCAGCTGGCGCGCGTCCCGGCCGGCATCCGCGTCGCCGTCGCCTGGGCGGGTGCCGTCCTGCTCGCGTGGTCGGCGTTCACGCTCGACTCGTCCGTCGCGTACCCCGGCCTCGTGGCGGTCATGCCGACCGTCGCCGCCGCGGCGTTGATCGGCGCATCGACAGGCCCCGGTCCCCGCCTGCTGCTCGAGCGCGCGCCGGTGCGTTTCCTCGGCCGGATCAGCTACTCGCTCTATCTCTGGCACTGGCCGATCCTGGTGCTGGGCGCGCTGGCTGCCGGCGGCGCACTCTCGGTGACTGGCCGGCTCGAACTCGCCGCGGTGGCCGTCCTGGTCGCGGCCGCGAGCTGGGCCGTCATCGAGGAGCCGTTC
>JAKAAV010000185.1 GCA_021802185.1 Chloroflexota bacterium
GCAGAGGTCCGAGACCTCTGCCCACCCGGCACGATCCGCCCGGGGCCCTCAGGACCTCCGAGCCATCATGCCGGGCTCTCGTAAAAGTAGAAGCGACTGCGCATCGTGCGCGAACAGTAGTGGACGCGAAGAGTTCGTGTCAACGACGCTCGGAGCACACCTGGGCGGGCCGCCGTGCGAGCCCGGGGCATGTGCCAACCGGCCTCCGGAGACAGGCCGAATGGCACGTTGACAGGCTTGACGTGGCGCGATCCATCCGGAATACTCAGCGGCGAGTCCGGTTCGCGCGCGTCAGGGACGGGGCCGTCGGGGGGTTGGTCTCGAGCGAGCGACGGGACGTCGCCGTCGCTCGATTGGCCTGAGGGGGCGTGAACGACGGCAACGGCGCTGTCGGGCCTGGGGGGGCCCGCGCGCCCTTTCTCTCGTGGCGTGATGCCAGACCCCGTCCATGGTGCAGGGGCAGACTTGGACCGCGTGCCGCCGCAGGATCCTCGGCCGATGATGTCCGCGGCAGGATCGCGATGGGGGGTGGCGCGCCCGGCGGGACTCGAACCCACGGCCTTCAGGTCCGCAACCTGACGCTCTATCCACTGAGCTACGGGCGCCCGAGACGGATGGCGGAGAGGGAGGGATTCGAACCCTCGGAGCAGGTTACCCCACTCAACGGTTTAGCAAACCGCCGCACTAGGCCTCTATGCGACCTCTCCGCGCGGCCCGGATCATAGCACCGGCCCCGCCGACCCCGGGGGCGAGACGAGGGTTCGGGGAGGCGAGACGGCGCGGGGCGACCGGTCAGCCGGACGGCGGGACGACCGCCAGCCGAGGCGCGGGCCGACCGCGCAATTCGCCCTGGGCGGTCGCCGTCGGCGCTGGCCCCCGGGGCGTGTCCGTCAGGCGGTGACCAGCATCATCGGCCGTCCCTGCCGGTCGGAATACTGCGGCCGCAGCCGATCGAGGTTGTACATCGTGTCGACGTCGACCCTGCGCGCCCCGAGCTTCGGATCGGGCAGCGGACTGTGCGTGAACGTGCCGTTGAGGATGGCGGCCATCTGCCCGGTCTCTCCGCCCTCGACCAGGTCCATCGCGATGTTCGCGAACGTGATCCCGACGATCGTGTCGACGCCGTCGGGGTCGCCGCTCCGGATGTCGTAGGTCAGCTCGCTCGCCACGGCATCCTCGCCCGTGCGCCGGTGGATCTCGTCGGCCAGTGCCTCGCCCACGTTGACCTTGTGGCGGTGCCCGTAGCTGTCGCTCTCACCGTACTCGGCCAGCGTCCCGCCCTCCCACATCGCACCCTCGGCCGTGACGACGATCGCGTAGTGGCTCGGGTTGTCCCGCTTGTCCTCGACGAGCAGCTGGCAGAGGCGGTCGATGTCGTACGGCGCCTCCGGGATCAGGCAGCGCGTGGACGTGACGTACGACGTCAGGAGCGCCGTGAAGCCCGCGTCGCGCCCGAAGATCCGGAACACACCGATCCGCTCGTGCGAGCCGAGGGTCGTGCGCTGCCGGTTGATGAGCTCCTTCGCCCGGTCGATCGCGGTCGAGAACCCGATGCAGTACTCCGTCCCCTGGACGTCGTTGTCCATCGTCTTCGGGATCCCGATCAGCGGGACGCCAGCCTCGACGAGCGCGTGCGAGAAGCTCTGCGTGTCGTCGCCACCGATCGGCAGCAGGTAATCGATCCCGAGCCGGCCGATGTTGTCGAGCACGACCGGCGTGAGGTCGAAGACACCGTCCGAGATCTCCATCGAGGCGAGACGGTCCTGGGGCACGGCCGAGGGCAGCACGGCCCGGCCCATCTTCCGAGGGTTCGTGCGGGACGTGTGGAGCCACGTGCCGCCGGTCCGGTCGATCGTCCGGGTGTTGTGGCGGTCGAGCCTGACGACGTACTCGGGATCGGGATCGGAACCCGGCCGCATGTGGGTCAGGCCCTGCCAGCCTCGGCGGATGCCGTACACCTCGTAGCCGAGCTCCGTCGCCCGGAACGTGACGCTCTTGATGACGGAGTTCAACCCGGGGACGTCGCCGCCGCCCGTCAGGATGCCGATGCGATGCGCAGTCACGGTGATGCTCTCCTCGGCGCGACGCACCCAGTCCGGGGGACGCGCGGATGGGTCCGCGCGGACAGGTCGCCGCCGCCAGAACTTTCGAAGCGTGCGGACAGCATGGTACCGGCGCGAGGGGCGCCTGTATGATCGATCGCGTGAACTACGAGCTGTTCATGGGTGAGGCGCTCGCAGAGGCGCAGCTTGGGCTCGACGAGGGCGAACCGCCGTGCGCCGCCGTGGCCGTGGTCGACGAGGCGATGGTTGCCCGGGCGCGCGACAGGGTGCGCGAGACGGGTGACCCGACCGCCCACGCCGTCGTCGTCGCCGTCCGCGAGGCCGCGCGACGCCTGGGTCGCGAGCGGCTCGCGGACGTCACGATCTTCACGACGGTCGAACCGTGCGTGATGTGCGTCGGCGCGCTCCTCCAGGCGGACATCGAGACGCTCGTGTTCGCCGCGCCCGACCCGGAGAACGGAGCCGCGGGCGGCGCGATCCAGCTCGCCCAGTCCAGCCAGCTGCCGCGGCGGCTGCGAGTCGTGAGCGGGATCCGGCGCGACGAGGTCGAGGAACTCCGCGGCCGGTCGCGGGCCCACGTGCAGGCCGGGGGGCGGGCGGCGCAGTCCTGACGGTCGATCGGCCGGAGTCGATTGGCCGGAGCGGGCGCCGGCGGGGCTTTGGTATCCTCGTCGGCGGAGAGGTGTCCGAGTGGTTGATGGTGCCGCTCTCGAAAAGCGGTGTGCGAAAGCACCGTGGGTTCGAATCCCACCCTCTCCGCCACTCACATCGATCTGCCCGAGCCCGCGGAGAGGTCGCCTAGTGGCCTAGGGCGCCGCACTGGAAATGCGGTACAGCGCAAGCTGTCGCGGGTTCAAATCCCGCCCTCTCCGCCACCCCCCTCAGCTGCCGTTCCTGCCGGCCCGCTCCCATGGGGGCCTGCCGCGCTGTCGCCGAAAGCGGAGCGTGCTGCGCCTCGCGACCTTGCAGCGCGGCCATCCTCTCGCCATCCCCGGGTGTTGCCCGGGCGTTGCGCGCATCCGTCCTGAACGCGCATCCCTCCTGAGACGGCGCTCCGCAAGCGGGCGCAACCGCGATCCCACGCGACGCGCGGCCGCCCGGGCACGTGACGCTGATCGTCGACGGCTTCGACGTCGGCGCCGTCGTCATGGCGATCGGCGGGATCGCCGAGATCGTGTTCGGCGTGCAGGCCGAAGGGCGGGCGCTCGAGTCGATCGCACGACCGCTCACCGCGGTCCGTTCCGGCGCCGCACGGCTGCGCAAGCGGGTCCGACGAGGGCGGTGCGGCCGGCGACTGACGGGCGGCCGGCCGACGGTGGTGCCCTCCGCGCCTCCGGCCGGCGCAGGACGCCCATCGACACGAACCCGCGGCCCCGAGCACGACCGCGCGACCCGGCCGCCGCGTCGCGGTATCATCGGCGGGCCGTGCTAGGCGGGGAGCCAGCGGTGCCCTGTACCTGCAATCCGCTCCAGCAGGGCCGAATTCCCTCCCGAGGTCCGCGTTCTCGAGAGCTCGGGCGGCACGTCGACGTTGAGGATCGGGTCCCGCGCAGCGGAGACGCGTGAACCTCGTCAGGTCCGGAAGGAAGCAGCGATAAACGCTGTTCTCCGGGTGCCGCGGAGCGGCCTGGTCCGAGCCGGCCGCCGCCAGGAGCGCGGGAACGTCCCGATCGACGGAGGGTGCACGGCATACATCCTTCCCGGCGCTGCCGCTGCCGCTGGCGCTGGCGCTGGCCAACGTGGGATCGTCGGCCCCGCCGTTGCGCGCCTCGGGCCGTCGGTGGCCATTGCACGCCACAGCCCCGGTCCCGTCCGCGGGCGGTCCGTCGGAGGCGGCACTGACGGCCTCTCCTCGGCCCGTATCATGACCGGACGACGCCCCACCCCGACCGCCTTTCCGGGGTCGCGCTTGGGCTCGAAGCCAGGAACCGATGACGGCCGACACGCCTCCCAGCCTCCAGACTCCGGTGCCCCTCACGGCCATCTCCCGTCGGTGGCGCGCGCAGACCTTCTCGCAGATCGTCGGCCAGACGGCGGCGGTCGAGACGCTGCGGAACGCGGTCCGCCTCGGGCGGGTCGGTCACGCGTACCTCTTCGTCGGTCCGCGGGGCACCGGCAAGACGTCGATGGCGCGGATCCTGGCCAAGGCCGTCAACTGCGCGGCGCCCACGGACGGCGAGCCCTGCGACGCGTGCCAGAGTTGCGTCGCGATCCGGGAGGGAGCGGCACTCGACGTCGCCGAGTTCGACGCCGCGTCGAACAACACCGTCAACGACATGCGGGAACTGCTGCCGCGCGTCCACACGGCCCCGGCCGACCTCCGCCGGAAGGTGTTCATCGTCGACGAGGTCCAGCGGATCAAGGAGGGCTGGGACGTCCTCCTCAAGACGCTCGAGGAGCCCCCGCCCCACGTCCTGTTCGTGTTCTGCACGACGGACCCGAGCCAGATCCGGCCGGCGGTCGTGTCGCGGGTGCAGCGTTTCACGTTCCGGCCCCTCACGGTCGCGGAGATCACGGGCAAGCTCGAACGGATCCTCGGCGCCGAGTCGAGTGGGGTGCAGCCGGACGCGATCCACCTGGTGGCCGAGCTCGCGGCCGGTGGGATGCGCGACGCCGAGTCGATGCTCGACCAGCTCCTCAGCGCGTCGCCCGAGGGTCTCACGGCGGACGACGTCCGCGCCCAGCTCGGGCTCGCGGCGTCTGCAGACGTCGATGCTCTGCTCGGCGCACTGCTCGCCGCGGATGCGCTGGAGGGTGTCCGCGTGCTCGACCGGCTCGAGGCCGACGGACGCGATCTCCGGCTGGCGGTGGACCAGGCAGTCGAGCGTCTTCGCCAGGTCCTGCTCGGGCGTCTCGCCGGCGATGCGGTGCCGGAGGCATTTGCGGGCCGCCAGCCCCGAGATCTCGTCGCGGCGGCCCGCGCGCTCGCCTCGATCGATCCGGCACGCGCCGGCGGTGGCGGCATCCGGCTCCAGCTCGAGCTGCTCCTGCTCGCGCCCGCGATGGCGGAGCCCTCCGGGCGGGCGTTTGCGCTCGACGTGACGGCGGCAACGGGCCCGCGTCCGGAGGCGTCGCCCCCGGTCAGGGCTGCACGGCCCGCCGCCGCGCCCGCCGATCGTCGCACCGAGGACGCTCGCGCCCGGGTCGATGGCGCCGCACCGGCGGCCGGGTCGCGCGGTCGTGCTCGGGGCCGCGGGTTCGTGTCGATGGGCGTCCTGCGCCGGCCGGAGG
>JAKAAV010000186.1 GCA_021802185.1 Chloroflexota bacterium
CGCGGTCGTGATCGTGCTCGCCGGCATCCTCGTCAACGTGGTCGTCGGCTCGCGCTTCACGCAGTACCTCTCGCAGGAGCAGGCCGCGCGCCGCGACCAGGTCGTCGCGATCCTCGCCGACGAGTATCGCGCCACCGGGTCGCTCGACCTGACGGGGCTCGAGGTCCGCCAGCTCGCCACCGCGGTCGGGGGTCCCGTCGCGATCCGCGACGCGTCGGGCACGCTCGTCGCCCGGTCCGCAGGGTTCGGCGCCGCCCTCGGCGGCCCCATCGACGCGACTCCGATCGTCGTCGGCGGCCAGACGGTCGGGACGCTCGACGTGCAATCGCGGGGCCTGGCGGCGACCGTCATCCGGGCCGCCTCGGCTGCGTTCCGACGGGGAATCGACCAGACGCTGCTGGTGGCCGGGATCGTCGCGGTCCTCGTGAGTGTCGGCGTCGCGCTCTTCATGGGCCTGCGCATGACCCGGCCGCTGACCGCCATGGCGGCCGCAGCTCACCGGCTCGGACAGGGCGATCTCGCGACACGCGTCCCCGTGCCGTCCGACCGCGAGGGACGCGAACTGGCCGTGGCGTTCAACACGATGGCCGGGAACCTCGAGCGGTCCGAGCAGCTGCGCCGGCGAGCGGCGAGCGATCTCGCGCACGAGATCGCGACGCCGGTCACGGTGCTGACCACGCAGCTCGACGCGCTTGCCGACGGCGTGCTCGCGCCGACACCGGAGCAGCTCGCGGCGACCCGGGAGACGGCGGGCGAGGTCGCTCGACTCGTCGGCGACATCCACGACCTCGCTGCGGCCGAAGGCGCGTCCCTGCATCGGGAACCGGAGCACGTTGACCTCGCCGCGCTCGTTGCCGAGTCGGCCGCCGCCATCCAGGCGCTGTGCGGCCAGCGCGGCGTGACGCTCCTCGTCCCGGCATCGGACGCGACGCCACGCGCGCCCGCGGGCACCGCGCACACGATCGCGCCGGGCCCGTTGGCGTCGGGCCCGTTCGCCGACGCCGATCCTCGACACCTCGCGCGGGCGCTGCGCAACCTGCTCACGAACGCCGCGACGTACACCGGCCGGGGCGGGACGGTCCGCGTCACGGTGGCGCGGGAGGGCCACCTCGCGAAGATCCGCGTCTCGGACACCGGCCCGGGGATTCCGCCCGAGCACCAGAGGCACGTCTTCGAGCGGTTCTACCGCGCCGATCCCTCGCGGGGTCGGGACGGGAGCCCGGGCGGGACCGGCATCGGCCTCACCGTCGCGCGGGAGCTCGTGCGGGCGAACGGGGGCGAGCTGCGCATCGAGTCGACGAGTCCCCGCGGGACGACGTTCGTCATCGAGCTGCCCGCGACGTGAGGCGGCAGCCGGCCGGCCTCGAGCGCCGGCGGCCCCGCCCTGCTCAGTCGAGGTCGACGACGATCGGGCCGGCGTTCCGAATGGCGACCGGCCGGACGCGACCCGTGAGTCCCTGCTCCCCGGCGGCTTCCGCCATCGCGCGCCCGGTCGCGTCGAGTGTCGGCTCGTCGTCGGCGAACGCGATCACTGCCGAGCCGGCGCCCGAGAGGCACGCGCCGAGGGCTCCGGCTCTCCGGGCGGCGCTGACCAGCAGCGGCAGCTCGGGATAGACGGCGGCCCGGTACGGCTCGTGGAGCCGGTCCTCGGTGGCCTGGCGCAGCAGCGTGTAGCGGCCGCTGGCGATCGCCGCGACGGCGAGCGCGCCACGGGAGACGTTGAACGACGCGTCGCGGTGCGGCACGTCCCTCGGCAGCGCGGCACGCATCGCGGCGGTCTCGAGCGGGCGGTCTGGCACGAACAGGACGGCACGCAGCCGGCTCGGGACGTCGAACCGGACGGCCTCGGGCCGGCCATCGATCATCGCCACGACGACGAACCCCCCGAGCAGCGCGGCGGCCGCGTTGTCCGGGTGACCTTCGAGCTCGCACGCGAGCTGGAGCTGGCGCCGCTCGTCGAGCCGTCCGCCGGTCAGTGCGTCCGCGGCGACGAGCCCGGCAACCACGGCGGCGGCCGAGGAGCCGAGCCCGCGCGTCAGCGGGATCTCGTTCCGCATCAGGATCCGCCACCCGATGCCGTTCGGGACTTCGCCGAGAGCCCACCGCAGCCCGAGCTCGAGGGCGAGCACGAACCGGTTCCGGCGCCCCGCTTCCAGCTGGCCGGCACCCTCCCCCTCCACGATGAGCTCGACCTCGGGCTCGGGCAGGACTTCGACGGTGATCCGGTTGACGAGGTCGAGCGCCATCGCGAGCGTGTCGTATCCCGCGCCGAGGTTGGCGGTCGAACCGGGCACATCGACCACGACGCGCCTGTGGAGGATGCCGGGAAACGCCGAGGCGGATCCGGCGGTGGCGGCGACGACGGCCGCCGCCCCGGACTCGTCGACGGCGGGAGTGAGATCTCCCGCAGCGTCCGTGGGATCGGGAACGTCCGCTGCGGCGGCAACGTCGGCCGTGGTGGGAACGCCGGCCACCGGCGCCGCAACCCCGGCGACCGTGGCGGGAGCATCGGCCAACGTGGCGGGAGCATCGGCCAACGTGGCGGGAGCAGCGGTCTCGGCCGGTCGTGCGTCGTCCGCCGGCGGCTCCAGCGCCGGCGCGTCCGTCGTCGACCTCCGTCGCCGTCGCGTCACCATCCGAGCGCCTCCACGACCCCCTCGACCGTCGGCGCGGCGGCCAGTGTCGGCACCACGTTCCGGCGTGCCGTGTCGGGGTCCTTGAGCCCGTGCCCCGTCAGCACGCACACGATGGTCGCGCCCGGGTCGATCGCGCCCTCCGCGGCCAGCTTGCGGACCCCGGCCACGGACGCGGCGCTGGCCGGCTCGCAGAAGACACCCTCGTAGCGTGCGAGGTCCCGGTACGCGTCGAGGATCTGCTCGTCGGTGACGGCCTCGATCCGGCCTCCCGACTCGTCGCGCGCCCGCACGGCCTTCTCCCAGCTCGCCGGGTTGCCGATGCGGATCGCCGTCGCGACGGTCTCCGGATGCTCGATCGGGTGGCCCTCGACGATCGGCGCGGCACCCGCGGCCTGGAAGCCGAGCATGACCGGCCGGGTCTCGACGAGCCCCGCGTCGCGGTAGTCGGTGAAGCCCATCCAGTACGCGCTGATGTTGCCCGCGTTGCCGACCGGGATCGCGAGGTAGTCGGGCGCCCCGCCGAGGTCGTCGCAGACCTCGAACGCCGCCGTCTTCTGGCCCTCGAGCCGGTACGGGTTCACGGAGTTCACGAGCGTCACGGGGTGGCCGATGCCGTCGCCGTTCGCGGCGAGCTCGCGGACGACGCGCAGTGCGTCGTCGAAGTTCCCGTCGATCGCGACGACGCGCGCGCCCGCCACCTGCGCCTGGAGGAGCTTGCCGGCCGCGATGCGTCCGGCGGGCAGGACGACGATGACCTCGATCCCCGCGCTCGCCCCGTAGGCGGCGGCGGATGCCGACGTGTTCCCGGTCGACGCACAGATGACCGCCTTCGCGCCCGCCTCGAGCGCCTTCGCGACGGCCACGACCATCCCGCGATCCTTGAACGAGCCGGTCGGGTTCATGCCCTCGTACTTGAGGAACAGCTCGGGGCACCCGATCGCGCGGCCCAGCGTGCGGGCGTGCACGAGCGGCGTGAAGCCCTCACCGAGCGAGAGCGGCGGCGTGTCGGCACTGACGGGCAGGAAGCCGGCGTACCGGTGCAGGAGCCGCGGCCGCGCACCGGTCGTCGCCTGCTGCTGGCGGAGGTGCCGCAGCACGTCGCTCATCCGCATCGGTTCGCCTCGACGACGGGAAAGAGGATCGCGCCGGGAGCCGACGCCAGCTCGCGGCGCGCGTCTGACAGCGATGCCGGGCCGACGAGCCCCGCCGCCGCGGTGGCGCCGCCGGCGGCCGGCGTGAACGCGAGCCAGCGGCGCGGGACGTCGAGCCCGTCGACGAGCCGATCCGGCGCCAGCGCGACCGCCTCCGGCAGGCCCGCCCACGTCGAGCCTTGGCCCCGAGCGATCGCGAGCACGTCCCCGAGCACGGCGCTGCTCGTGGCCGCGCCTCCGGCTCCGGGTCCGACGAACGAGACGGCGCCGACGGGATCGGCCACGACGTCGATCCGGTTCTCGGGGCCCGCGGTGGACGCGAGCGGATCGTCGAGCGCGACCGCGGCGGGAAGCACGAACGCCCCGACGACGCCGGGATCGACGAGCTCCGTCGAGGCGACGAGCTTGACCGCGTAGCCTGCGGTGCGCGCGGCGGCGACGAGTGGCTGCGTGACGGACCCGATCCCGGGCTCCGCGTCGGCGCCCCGCGAGGCGTCGTCACCCGCGCGCGGGGGCGAGCGCCGGATTCCGGCCACGTCGGGCCAGCAGCCGAAGGCCAGGCGCACGAGGATCGCGAGCTTGTCCGCCGCGTCCCACCCCTCGACGTCCCGGGCCGGGTCGGCCTCGAGGTAGCCCAGCGCCTTCGCCCGCGCGATCGCGTCGTCGTACGACGCCGATCCCGATGCCATCTCGGTCAGCACGAAGTTCGTGGAGCCGCTCACGATCCCGCGGATCGAGGCGATCCGGTCCGCGGCGAGGTCGGACGCGATCGGCGACAGGACGGGGATGCCGCCCCCGACCGCGGCCTCGAACCGCAGCGCGACCTCCTGGTCGCGTGCCAGCGCCTCGAGCTCCGCGCCCCGCCGGGCGAGCAGCGCCTTGTTCGCGGTGACGACCGAGTGGCCCGCCTCGAGCGCGGCCGACACGAGGCGCCCCGCGCCCTCCACGCCGCCGATCAACTCCACGACGACGTCGATCTCGGCATCGCCGATCAGCCGGGCACCATCGTCGACGCACTCGATTCCGGCGAGATCGAGGTCCTCGAGCCGCGAGGGGTCGCGATCCGCGACGGCCACGAGGCGCACCTCGCGACCGCTCACCGATCTCGCGTGAACGTCGCGTCGCAGCAGGCCGCGTGCCACCTCACGGCCGACGGTCCCGAGACCGAGCAGCGCGACGCGCAGGGGGCGGGTCGACGTGTGCGGGCCCGTGGGCGGCGATGGCGCGGTCATCGGCAGGATTGTAGGACCCGGGCCATCGCGAAATGCCGCCGCCGCGGCGGCGTCGTTCGCCGGCGGGCGCACGTCGACACCGCGGGTGGCGGGTGGCGGGCGGGGTGGCGGCCGGCGCGCGGCGATGGTTCCGGCCGCCGTCGCGGCCGAGCGCTGATGATTCCGGCCGCCGTCGCGGCCGAGCGCTGATGATTCCGGCC
>JAKAAV010000187.1 GCA_021802185.1 Chloroflexota bacterium
GTCGCACACCGTCGAGTGCCCGGCTCCCAGCACCGAGCCCTTCGGCGGCAACTCCGCCGTCCCGGCGAACGCCGCCATCGCGACGTCGAGCACGGCCGCGATCTGGTGCGGTTCGGGCGGGCAGCCGGGCACGAAGTAGTCGACCGGCACGACCTGGTCGAGCGTGCGGAGGACCGGGTCGAACGCCGGCAGCGTCAGCACGCCCTCGGGCGCCGCGAACGAGATCTGCGGCCGCACGTGCCCGGGGTTCTCCGTCGAGACCGACTCGTAGGCCGCCTCGAACACCTGCTCGCGGCTCGAGAGGTTCGCGAGCCCCGGGATGCTCCCCTGGCCCGAGCACGAGCCGAACGCGACGAGCAGCTGCGACTTTCGCCGCAACAGCCGCGCCATCTCCTCGTTCTCGCTGGTCCGCATGCTGCCCGTGAACAGCGTGAGCGCGATCGAGCCGTCCTCCATCGCCTCGACGTCGCGGTACTTGGCGTCCATGGCGACGGGCCAGAACACCACGTCGAACACGGCGTCAACCTCGAGGACCTTCTCGCCCGTGTTGAGCACGGCGATGTCGCACCCCCCGCAGCCGGCCGCCCAGTACATCGCGAAGCGCGGCTTCCCTTGCGGCCTCGTCGCCGGCATCTCCGACGTCGGCGCCTTCATGCCGACACCTCCACCGGCTCACCGGCGGACCCTCCGACGGGCGAAAGGACGCTCGGGTCGTCCCACGTTCGCCAGCCGAGCGGGCCGAGGGACCGGACCTGCTCGACGAACTCGGTGATCTCGCGGGCGAACAGCGCGCCCTCTCCCGCGCTCGCCCACGTCAGGCGCAGCCGCCCCGGTTCGATGCCGAACGGCTCGAGCGTGCGCCGCAGCAGCTCGTAGCGGCGCATCGTCTTGTAGTTCTGGTCGACGTAGTGGCAGTCGCCCGGGTGGCAGCCGCTGACCATGACCCCGTCCGCGCCCCCGGCGAACGCCTTGAGCACGAACGCGGGATCCAGCCTGCCCGAGCACATGAGCCGGACGAGCCGGATGTTCGGCGGGTACTTCATGCGGGACGTGCCCGCAAGATCGGCCGCGCGGTAGCTGCACCAGTTGCAGGTGAAGCCGATGATGACGGGCTCGAACGTGGCGGCGGGGACGGCACTGGCGCCCTTCGAGGACGCCGCGACCGCGCGCGCCCTGTGCGCCCGCTCGCCGGCCATCGTCGCGTCGGGCACCGCCGGCGCGACCGGATCGGGGATCACTGGCGCGGTCATGCCGGCACCGCCTCCCGCTCGTTGGGCCGCCCCACGTTCCGCAGGAGCAGGCCGTCGATCTGGGCCAGGATCTGGTCGGTGCTGAACACCGTGCCGCTGATGGCGCCCGCCGGACAGGCGGCGACGCACGTGCCGCAGCCCTGGCAGAGCGCCGGGTTGACCTCGGTGACCATGCGATCCTCGTGAAAGACGATCGCGCTGAACGGGCACAGGTCGTTGCAGATCCGGCACGCCGAGCAGCGCGACTCGTCCACCGAGGCGCGCACGGGCTCGAGCGCCATCTCGCCCTGCTGGATCCGGCCGAGCACCCTCGCCGACGCCGCAGCTCCCTGCGCGACGGTGGTCGGGATGTCCTTCGGCCCCTGGACCGCGCCGGCGATGAACACGCCCTCGGTCATCGTCGCGACCGGGTCGAGCTTCGGGTGCCGCTCGATCATCCAGCCCTCGTAGCTGCACGAGATGCCGAAGGTCTTCGCGACCTCCTTCGCGTCGGCCTGCGGCTCGAGCCCGTTCGACAGGATCACCATGTCGAGCGGGATCCGTCGCTGCCGGCCGGCCAGGGTGTCCTCGACCTGGACGACCACCTTGCCCTGCTCCTCGGGCGAGCCGTCGCCCTCGGTGATCTCCGCGACCTTGCCACGGACGAAGATCGTCCCCTCCTCGAGCAGCCGCTGGTAGAACTCGTCGTAGCCCTTCGCGGGCGTCCTCATGTCGATGTAGAACTCGTAGACCGTCGCGCCCGTGTGCTCCTTCACGAGGTGCGCGAACTTCAGGCTCTGCATGCAGCAGATCGCGGAGCAGTACGGGTTGTAGGTCTTGTCGCGGCTGCCCACGCAATGGACGATGCCGACCGACTCCGGCTCGGTGACGCCGTCGCGGAGGACGACGTGTCCGCCCGTCGGGCCTGCCGCGTTCGAGAGCCGCTCGAATTCGAGGCTCGAGAAGACATTCGGCAGCCGCCCGTAGCCGTACTGCGGGATCCGTCGCGCGTCGAACAGCCTGTATCCGGTTGCCAGGATGATGTCCCCGACCTCGACCGTCAGCATCTCGTCCTGCTGGTCGAACCGGATGGACTGCGGTGGGCAGAACTTCTCGCACGCCTTGCACGTGCCCTTCGCGTAGTACGTGCACGCGTCGTGATCGATCACCGGGTACTTCGGGACGGCCTGCGCGAACGGCACGTAGATCGCCTTCCGGTACCCGAGGCCCGCTTCGAACTCGGTGTCGATGACGTAGACCGGGCACTTCTCGACGCAGATCCCGCAGCCCGTGCAGGTCTCCTCGTCGACATTCCGGGCCCGGCGCCGGATGCTCACCGTGAAGTTGCCGACGTATCCACCGACCGACTCGACCTCGCTCCACGTGAGCAGCGTGATGTTCGGGTGCATGCCCGCCTCGACCATCCGCGGCGTCAGGATGCAGGCCGAGCAGTCGAGCGTCGGGAACGTCTTGTCGAACTGCGCCATGTGGCCGCCGAGCGAGGGCTCGCGCTCGACGAGGTAGACCGGGAAGCCGGCGTTCGCGAGCTCGAGCGCGGCGGAGATCCCGCCGATCCCACCGCCCACGACGAGCGTCGCCGGGTGGATCGGCACGCGGAGAGGCTCGAGCGGCTCGTCGTGCCGCACGCGCTCGACGCCGCCCGCCACGATCGCCTTCGCCTTCTGGGTCGCGGCCTCGCGGTCCGTGTGCACCCACGAGTCCTGCTCGCGGACCGACACGAGCTCGCACAGGTACGGGTTCAGCCCGGCGTTCCCGCACGCCGTGCGGAACGTCCGCTCGTGGAGGTGCGGCGAGCACGCGGCGACCACCACGCGATTGACGCCGTTCTCCCTGATGTCGCGCTCGATGAGCTCCTGGCCCAGGCTCGAGCACATGAACTTGTAGTCCTGCGCGACGACGACGCCCCGCTCCCGCAGGTGCTCGGCCGCCCAGTCACGGACGGCCTCGACGTCGACCGTCCCGGCGATGTTGCTCCCGCAGTGGCAGACGTAGACGCCGATGCGGAGGTCGCCATCCGGCGCCGGTACGGACCGCGGCCGCGCAGGCGAGACCTGCGGCGGCTGGGGCTGTCCCGGCCGCTCCTGCGAGATCACTGCATCTCCTCCCCGACGGTCGGCATCAGGGGCATCGGCAGCGCCGGTCCCTTCGGCCTCCCCGCCCGCCGGACCCTCGCGGGCTCCGCCTCCGGCGCCGGCTCGTCGGAGATGTTCGCGAGCGCCGGCCGCGGGTCGACGATCTCGCGCCCGAAGCCGAGTGCCTCCGGCTCGAACCCGAACGCGAGCCCGATGACCTGGGTGAAGAACACGATCGGCATCCGGTGCCGCGTCTCGAAGTACGCGTTCATCTCGCCCTGGAACGCGTCGATGTTCATCTGGCACATCGGACAGAGCGTCACCATCAGGTGCGCGCCCGTCCGCTCGGCTGCCGCCACGAGCCGCCGCATCATCTCGAACGCCGTGGGCGGGCTGATCTGCGCCATGTGGCCGCCACAGCAGTCCGTGCGCATCGGGTAGTCGACGACGTCCGCGCCGAGCGCCGCCAGCAACGTGTCCAGCTCGAGCGGCCGCTCCGGGTCCGAGAACCGCCCGTCGTAGTCGGGTCGGGGCACCATGCAGCCGAGGTACGGGGCGAGCCGGAGGCCGCGGAGCGGCCGCGTGACGCGGGCACGCACCGCCTCGAGGCCGACGTCATGGACGAGGATGTCGAGCAGGTGGCGGACGACGACCGAGTCGGGCGTGTAGTGCAGGCCGCCGGCCGCGAGGGCGCGGTTGACCTCGGCCCCGAACGTCGCGCTCTCCGCCATGGCGTGGTTGGCCTTCGCGAGGTTCAGGTAGCACGCGCTGCAGGGGGCGACGAGCGTGCGCGTGCCGTTCGTCGCCTGCTCCGCCAGCGCGAGATTGCGGGCGATCAGCGCGTAGGCGGGAAGACGGCTGGTGCCGAGGTACTCCGTGGCGCCGCAGCAGTTCCAGTCGTCGATCTCACGAAGGTCGATGCCGAGCGCTCCGGCGATCGCGACCAGCGAGTCGCGGTACGAGCGGGCGCTGCTCTCCATCGAGCAGCCCGGGTAGTAGAGGTATCTGCTCACAGCCCCGTCTCCCCGTGCCCGCCGCCGGCGGCCGTGGCGATCGCCGCGGTGGTCGCGGTGACACGCGCCCGGTCCGCATCGACGTGGCGCCTGGTGGCGCCGGCCTTCGCGGCCTCCAGCTCCTTGGCGGCCACGAGGATCCGCCTGAGGCCCGGTATCCCGTGGATGCGGCGCGGCGGCAGCAGGGTCATCCGGCCGCTTCGCAGCATGCTGATCCCCATCGGCGCCATCGCGGGAAGGCGCGTGAGGTAGTGCCGGAGGTAATGGCGCGCCGTGAGGCCGACCTCGAAGCTCCGGCCGAATGTCTCGATGTTCCAGATGAACGCCCTCGAGAAGTCCGGCGCGGTGGCGCGCCGGCACGCTCCGCGTTCGACGGCCATCGCCTTGAGCGCGTACATGACGTCGGTGATCGGGATGTCCTGTGGGCAGCGGACCGCGCAGCGATAGCACGACACGCACATCCACGGCGTGTTGCTCGAGAGGACGGCGTCGCGCATCCCCGCCCGGATCATCGCGAACAGCGCTCGGGGCGTGTGGTCCATGTCGTCCGCCGACGGGCACGACCCTCCGCACGTCCCGCACTGGATGCACATGTCGAGCCGCGACGAGGCGCCGACGCGGCCCATGACCTCGTCGAGGAAGCCGGCGCCGGGCTCGCGTGTCGCAACTGACGCCAGCTGGACCTGCGTCACAGGCCACCTCCCGAGTGTTCCGGCGGGGCCGTACGGCCCCGGGCTACGGCCCCGGGCCGTACGGCCTGGGAGAGGCGGCCGGGCGGGCCTCGTGACCCGCGCGCCGTCTCGCTCCGATCGGCACCCGATCGAATGCTTCGGTCGGACGGCGGGCGCGGGTAGGGACGCGG
>JAKAAV010000188.1 GCA_021802185.1 Chloroflexota bacterium
ATCTAACAGCAGCAGGGCGATGCCGGTGATCTGCCAGGACTGGATCTGCCCCGCGGCCAGCATCTGCGGGAGCTTCGTGAACACGTCGGAGAAGTTCAGCGAGCCGACCGTGGTCCAGATGGCCCAGATGCCGATGCTGAAGCCGACGTCGCCCACGCGGTTGACCAGGAACGCCTTCTTGGCCGCCAGGGCCGCGCTCCGGCGCTGATACCAGAAGCCGATCAGCAGGTAGCTCGAGAGGCCCACCAGCTCCCAGGCCACGAACAGCAGCAGGAAGTTCCCGGCCAGCACCAGCAGCAGCATGCTGAACATGAAGAAGTTCAGGTAGGCGAAGAAGCGCCACTTGCCCGGGTCGTGGGCCATGTACCCGATCGAGTACACGTGGACGAGCATGCCGATCGTCGTCACGACGATCAGCAGCGCCGCGGTCAGGTTGTCGACGGCGAAGTTCGCGTCGACCTGGAACGACCCGGCGGGGATCCAGCGGTACAGCGTGAAGGCGATCCCGTGCGGCCCGTACGCCCCGGTCAGCTGCCCGACGACGAGGATCATCCCGACGATCCAGGTGAGGATGATCGCGGCGACCGAGATGACCCACGACCGGTCGCCCAGCCGGCGTCCGAAGGCCGCGGTCAGCGTGAAGCCGAGGATCGGGAGCACGAGGAGCGCGAGCACGAGGGCCTCGTTTGCCATCGCCTAGTCCCGCATCGTGTCGTACTCGTCGACGAGCGGCGTGCGGCGGTTGCGGAAGATCGCGATGACGATCGCGAGCCCGACCGTCGCCTCGGCGGCCGCAACCGCGATGACCATCAGCGCGATGACCGAGGCGTGGACCGCGAGCCGTGGGCTGAAGGCGCCGAAGGCGACGATCGCCAGGTTCACTCCGTTGAGCATCAGCTCGATCGACATGAGCATCGCGATGGCGTTCCGGCGCGCGAGGAACCCGAACATGCCGATGCAGAACAGGAGCGTCGAGAGGACGAGGTAGGAGTCGAGCGAATGGCTCACGTCAGCGCTCTCCCTCCTGTGGCTCCTCGCGGCGTGCCAGGAACACGCCACCGATCACCGCGGCCAGCAGCATCACGCTCACGACCTCGAGCGGCAGCACGTAGTCGTCGAACAGCATCCGGGCGAGCGCGTCGGTGGCGGTGTGGATCTGCTGCGAGACGGTGTTCGGCCAGTGCGTCGAGAGCACCACGGCGCTCAGGACGGCGGCCAGCACGACGGCGGCCACGGCTCCCGCCCACGCCTGGTGGTGGAAGACGAGCCGCACCGGCCCGACCTTCGTCTGCGTGAGCATGATCGCGAACAGCACGAGCACGCTGATCGCGCCGATGTAGACGAGGACCTGCGCGGCCGCGACGAGCGGCGCCTCGAGCAGCACGTAGACCCCTGCCAGGGCCGCGAATGTCACGATCATCGCGAGCCCGGAGCGGATGATGTCGCGGCCGAGCACCACGGTCAGGGCGGCGCCGAGCATGAGCGCGGCGAGGACGAGGAACAGGAGGTCGCTCCAGGTCCAGCCCAGGAAGCTGACACCGCCGAGCGCGTTCGACATGCCCTCCTCCTCCTACCGCAGCTTCGGCGGCAGGGCGTGCGCGCCCTCCGCATGCCCGTCGCCGCGCGGCTGGACCTGCGGCGGCAGCACCGGGAGGAGCCGGTCGTTCGGCACGTCGCGGCCGGACGCCAGGGCGTGCTGGAGCCACCCCGCCTCGCGCCGGACGAAGCTCATCTCGGTGTCGTGCTGGACCGCCGAGTACGCGATGAGGTCGATGTTCGGCTGCTCGCGGCTCTCGTGCGAGAGCTCGAAGTCCGGCCCGCAGCGCAGCGCGTCGTAGGGGCACGCGTCGACGCAGATGCCGCACAGGATGCAGCGCGACTCGTCGACGTCGTACTGCTCGAGCACCCGCGGCTTCGGCATGAGGGCGCCCGTCGGACACGTCTCGGCACAGCGGCCGCACGACACGCACGGCGTGTCGTTGAGGCTCATGTCGAGCGGCGTGGTCACGAGCGTGTCCATGCCGATGCGCATGAAGTCGTAGCAGGCGGCGCCGACGATCTCCGCGCACACCCGGGCGCAGCGGCCGCAGTCGATGCAGCGCGAGGGCTCGCGCAGGATGAACGCGTGGCTGTCGTCGCGGATGTAGTCGTGGTTGTAGCCGGTGAAGCGGTTCTCCAGCACGCTGCGGTAGCTGAAGCCGGTCCTCGACGGCTCGAGGGTCTGGAGCGTCGTCCCGTACTCGATGCCCAGGCGCCGCAGGTCGCAGTAGCCGATGGCCTCGCACGTGCACTGCAGGCAGCGCCGCGCCTCGTCCATCGCCTCGGCCTGCGTGTACGGGATCTCGTACTCGACGTAGCTCTTGTCGCGCACGTCGGCGGGCATCGAGCGCAGCCGCTTCCGGGGCTCCTTGAGTTCGCCGGTGAACGGCACGATCGACAGGAACGCGGGCTGCGGCTCGGCGATGGTCTGGCGCGTCCGCACGTCCTCGAGGTCCATGCCCTTGAGGTACGCGTCGATCGCGTACGCCGCGCGACGGCCCTCGGCGACCGCCTGGACGACCGTCGTGGCGCCAACCCGCACGTCGCCGGTGCCGAACACGCCCTTGCGGCCGGTCGCGAACGTCACCGCGTCGGCCGCGAGCCGGTTGCGGTTCGCCTTGACGCCCTCCGCCCCGTGGTCGAGCCAGTCGAGCTCCGGTCCCTGGCCGATCGCCAGCAGGACGCGGTCGCACTCGATCGTGAATTCGGTGCCGGGCACCGGCTCCGGACGACGGCGGCCGGAGGCATCCGGCTGGCCCATCCGCATCCGCTGGAACTCGACGCCGGTGACCCGGTTCTGGTCGTCCGTGACCACGCGTGTAGGAGCGGCCTGGAAGATGGCGCGTGCCCCTTCCTCGATCGCCTCGTGGACCTCGCTCGCCGCCGACATCTCCTTCATGTCGCGCCGATAGGCGAGCGTGACCTCCTTCGCGCCCTGCCGGATCGACGTCCGCGTGCAGTCCATCGACGTGAAGCCGCCGCCGATGACGACGACCCGGCTGCCCTTGTGGCCGGGGAAGGGGAGGCCGAGGGTCGCGGTCCGCAGGTACTCGAGCCCGTCGAACACGCCGTCGGCGTCCTCGCCCGGCACCCCGAGCTTGTTCGTGTCGTAGCAGCCGATCGCGACGCACACCGCGTCGTAGTCCTGCTCGAGCAGGTCGTCGATCGTGAAGTCCCTGCCGAGCTCGCGGCCGCACTCGAACACGCCGCCCAGGTCGAGGACTGACTGGTACTCGCCGTCGACGATGCTCTCCTTCGGCAGCCGGTACTCGGGGATGCCGTAGCGGAGCATGCCGCCCGGCTTCTCGTCGCGCTCGAGGATCGTCACGTCGTGGCCGTCGATCAGCAGGTAGTACGCGGCCGCCGCGCCCGCCGGCCCGCTCCCGATGACCGCGACGCGCTTGCCGCTCTTCGCCTGGAGCTCGAACGGGATCGGCGCCTTCTGGCCCTGCTCCTGGAGCAGCAGCACCTGGTCGCCCGCGTACCGGTGGCTGTCGCGGATCGCGATCGCCTCGTCGACCTCGTCGCGCCGGCAGTGCTCCTCGCATGGCGCGGGGCAGACGCGGCCGAGCACGCTGGGGAACGGGATCGTGCGCTTGAAGATGCGTGCCGACTCGACGAAGCTCCCCTCGGTGTTCGCCTTGAGGAAGCCCGGGATGTCGATGTGGCTCGGGCACTTGTTCTGGCAGGGCGGCAGGCAGTACGCGTTGTGGTCGCTGAAGATGAGCTCGAGGCTCGTGTGCCGCAGGTCCCGCACCCGCTGCGTCTGCGTCTGCACGACCATCCCGGGCTCCGCCTCGCGCGCGCAGCTGATCGGCGGGTGCTCCTCGCCCTCGACCTCCACGACGCACATCCGGCACGCCCCGAAACCCGGGAGCTTCGGTTCGTAGCACAGCGTCGGGATCTCGATGCCGTTGTCGCGGCAGACCTCGAGGATCGTCTGCCCTTCACGGCCCGTCACCTGCCGCCCGTCGACCTCGATCGTGAAGGTCGGCGTGGATTGCGGGCGTTGCGGCGCGAGCGTCTGGAACAGGCGATCGGGCGAAGTCGACGGGGCCGGTTCGACGCGCGTCGACGGGATGGACGGGATCTCGATCAGGTCAGCCATGGATGGTATCCGGGGTCATTGGGGTGCCGCACCGACGGGGGTCACGCGGAGCGGGTGACAGACGCCGGCGGGACAGGTGCCGGCGAAATGGGCGTCGTACTCGTCCCGGAAGTATCGCATTCCGCTCGTGAGCGGGTTCGGGGCGAGGATCCCGTGCCCGCACAGCGAGCCGTCGCGGACGTCCGCGGAGAGGCTCACGAGCAGGTCGGGATCGGTGGGCTTCTGGCGCCCCGTGGTCGCCCGGGTCGTGATCTCGAAGAGGCGGCGCGTCCCGATGCGGCACGGGATGCACTTTCCGCACGCCTCGTCCGACATGAAGCGCTCCATCACGCGGCCGAGCTCGACGATGCAGGCGCGGTCGTCGACGACGAGGATCTGCCCCGAGCCCAGGATGGCGCCCGCGGCCTCGAGCGCCGCGGGGTCGAGCGGCGTATCGAGCGCGGAGTCGGGCAGGAACCCGCCGGGCGGTCCGCCGACGAACAGCGCCTTGAGCGTCCGACCGCGGGGCAGCCCTCCACCGACGACCTCGAGGATCTCGCGGAGCGGCGTGCCCATCGGGACCTCGGCGACGCCGGCGTGGCTGACGGTGCCCGAGAGCTGGACGAGCTTCGTGCCGGCGAGTCCGCCGCGGCCCGCCGCGACGAACGCCTCGGCGCCGTTCCGGACGATCCACGGCACCGCCGCGAGCGTCTCGACGTTGTTGACGATGGTCGGATGGCCGTCCAGGCCGCGGGCCGACGGGAACGGCGGGCGCTGGTCGGGCATGCCGCGATCCGACTGGAGCGCGTGGAGCAGCACGGTCTCCTCGCCGAGCACGAACGCGCCGGAGAGCGGGCGCACCTCGATCCGCAGGTCGAAGCCGCGGTCCATCGCGTTGTCGCCGATGTAGCCGGCCTCCTCGGCGGCCGCCACGGCGGCGCGGAGCCGCTCGATCGCGGGCCCGTACTCGGCCTTCACCGCGATGTACGCGCGAACGGCTCCCACGGCGAAGGCCGCCAGGGCGGTGCCCTCGACGATCGCGTGCGGATCGAGCT
>JAKAAV010000189.1 GCA_021802185.1 Chloroflexota bacterium
GCCCGGCGAGGAGTTCCAGATCGCCATCGTCGGGCCGCTCACCAGCTTCGCGATCGCCCTCCTCGCGTTCCTCGTGGCGCTGGCGGTCCGCGGCAACACCGCGGCTCAGGCCATCGCGGGGTACCTCGCGTTCATCAACGCCGCGCTCGGCGTGTTCAACCTGGTGCCCGGATTCCCGCTCGACGGCGGGCGCGTGCTCCGCTCCGTGCTCTGGCGGACCCTCCACGACCTCTCGCGCGCGACGCGGATCGCGACGACGATCGGGCAGCTCGTCGCCTGGGCGATGATCGCGAGCGGCGTCTGGCTCGTCCTGACGGGCGACATCATCGGCGGCGTGTGGACGGCCGCGATCGGGTGGTTCCTCGAGACCGCGGCCGGGTCGTCGCTCCAGCACGCGGTCCTCGAGACGCGACTGCGGCGTCTGCGCGTCTCCGACGTGCTTCGACAGGATCCCTCGGGCGTGACGGCAGACACGGCGGTCGACGACCTGATCGACCGCTGGGTGCTTCCCGGCGCACGGCGCGCGGTCGCCGTCGTGGAGGACGGCCGGATCGCCGGGCTCGTCACGCTTGCCGACATCGCGCGGGTCCCGCCCGACCGCCGGCCGTGGACACGGGTCTGGGCAATCATGACGCCCGGGGAGCGGCTCGTGACCGTCGCACCGGGCACGACGCTCCAGGCGGCGATCGCGGCGCTCGGCAGCGGTGAGTACGAGCAGGTGCCGGTGGTGGACGGCGGGCGATTCGTCGGGCTGCTCACGCGGGCCGACGTGCTCCGCGAGCTGCAGATCAGGGACGCCCTCGGCCTCGACGAGAAGGGGCAGATCGGCCAGACCGGCGGGGCGGGAGCCCCGGGAGCGTAGCGCCGGCCTTCTCCCAGGTCGGTCGTCCGGCGGGCTTGCGTCTTCGGGGTCGATCCCGCATACTCCGGCGATCGTGGAACATACGACCGTCTCCTGGATCATGTGTATGCGCTGGCGGCCCCGCCGTACGGAGGATGGGGTCTGAGGCCACGCGCAGCCTGAGCGACAGGTGACGCCGGGACCTCGGATCGGTCCCGGGGCCGCAGTTCCAGGGGTTGGAACTGCGGCTTCTTGATTCCTCCGGCGAACGCGACGGGTAGCCGCCGACAACGGCGAACGGCCTCCCCGGCCGACCGGGACCACTCACGCATCGCACGCTCACGAGGTCCCACCCGTGTCCGAACCGACCCAGCGTCCCGAGACGCTCGCGCTCCATGCCGGCCAGCGGCCGGATCCCGCGACGAACGCCCTCGCGGTCCCGATCTACGCGACGACCAGCTACGTCTTCGACGACGCCGCGCACGCGGCCCGGCTGTTCGCGCTCGAGCAGCCCGGCAACATCTACACCCGGATCATGAATCCCACGACCGGCGTCTTCGAGGAGCGCATCGCGGCGCTCGAAGGCGGCGCCGGAGCCGTCGCGCTCGCGTCCGGGCAGGCCGCCGAGACGCTCGCGATCCTCAACGTTGCCGGGGCCGGCGACAACATCGTGAGCAGTGCCAGCCTCTACGGCGGCACGTACAACCTGTTCGCCTACACCCTGCCGAAGCTCGGGATCGCGACCCGGTTCGTCGACGGCTCGGTCCCCGCCAACTTCGAGCGCGAGATCGACGAGCGGACCCGGGCGCTGTACGTCGAGACGATCGGGAACCCGCGCCTCGACGTGCCCGACCTCGAGGCGATCGCGGCAGTCGCCCACGCCAACGGCGTCCCACTGATCGTCGACAACACGTTCGCGCCCCTCATCGCGCGCCCGCTCGCGCACGGCGCGGACGTCGTACTGCACTCGGCGACGAAGTGGATCGGCGGTCACGGCACGGCGATCGGCGGCGTGGTCGTCGACGGCGGCACGTTCGACTGGGCGGCGTCGGGGCGGTTCCCGGAGCTCGTCGAGCCCGACCCGTCGTATCACGGCGTGAGCTACACGTCGACCTTCGGACCGCAGGCGTACATCGTGAAGCTGCGCGTCCAGCTGCTGCGCGACCTCGGCCCCGCGCTGAGCCCGTTCAACGCGTTCCTGTTCCTGCAGGGGCTCGAAACGCTGCCGCTCCGGATCGCGCGGCACTCGGAGAACGCCCTGGCGGTCGCGCGCTGGCTCGAGCGAGACCCCCGGGTCGCGTGGGTGTCGTACCCGGGCCTCGAGTCGCACCCGAGCCACGCGCAGGCGGAGCGGTACCTCGACGGGGGGTTCGGCGGGATCATCACGTTCGGCGTGCGGGGCGGCGCCGAGGCCGGGCGCCGGCTCATCGACGCCGTCCGGCTGTTCAGCCTGCTCGCGAACGTCGGCGACGCGAAGTCGCTGATCATCCACCCGGCCTCGACCACGCACCAGCAGCTCTCGGCCGAGGACCAGCTCGCGTCCGGCGTGACGCCCGACCTCATCCGGCTCTCGGTCGGCCTCGAGCACGTCGACGACCTCCTCGCGGACCTCGATCGCGCGCTCGCCGCCGCGGTCTCGTCGAACGAGGCGGCGCGGGCGGGTTCGGCGGCATGAGCCAGCCCTCGTCGCCCTGCGTCGCGACCTCGAAGGGGCCGAGACGGCCTGCCCGGTCGCAGATCCCGGGCTCGACCTCGCGGGAGTCGCCACCCGCGAGCGTTGCGGCCGAGGTTCCGGCGCCGCCCGACGTCCCGGCGCCCGCTCAGGTTCCGGCGCCGGCCCACGTGGCGGCGCCGGTCGTGCCCCCGGGAGCGGGTCTCGCGCCGGTTCCCGGCGGCGTGATCCGGCAGCGCTCGCTCGGGCCGTTCGAGCTCGAGAACGGCTCGACCCTTCCCGAGCTCACCATCGCGTACCGGCACGACGGTCCGGCGTGGCCGGCCCCCCAGGTCCTCGTCGTCCACGCGCTGACGGGATCGTCCGACGCGGCGGGCGACTGGTGGGCACCGTTGATCGGGCCGGGCCGCGCGCTCGACACGGCGCGCGTCGGCGTGCTCTGCGCGAACCTGCTCGGTGGCTGCTACGGAACGACCGGCCCGACGTCGATCGATCCGGGGACGGGCGACCCGTATGGCGCGCGATTCCCGAGCGTGACGGTCCGCGACCAGGCCCGAGCCCAGCTCGCCCTCCTCGATGCGCTCGGGGTCGGGCACCTCGCCGCGGTCGTCGGCGGCTCGCTCGGCGGCATGGTCGCGCTCGAGGTCGCGCTCGAGCGTCCGGGGTTCACCGCCACGGCCATCCCGATCGCGGCTCCCGCGGCGACTGGTGCCATGGCGCTCGCCTGGAACCACCTCCAGCTCGAGCTCATCGACCGCCTCGGCGACGGGGGGCTGGAGCTCGCGCGCCAGCTGGCGATGACGACGTACCGGAGCGAGACCGACTTCGGGACGCGCTTCGGCAGGCACCTGCGGCCCGACGGGCGCTTCGAGGTCACGGGCTACCTCGAGCACCAGGGCCGCAAGCTGCTCGATCGGTTCGATGCCGAAACGTACCGGACGCTCGTCCGCGCGATGGACTCGCACGACGTCGGCCGCGGCCGGGGGGGAACGGAAGCGGCGTTCCGGTCGTTCGCCGCGGCGGGCACGGAGGTGCTGGGCGTCGGGATCGAGGGCGACATCCTCTACGGCCCGGAGCAGGTCCGCGAGGTCGTGAGAATCGCGACGTCGGCGGGATGCAAGGCGCGCTACCGCGAGATCCGGTCGACGAAGGGCCACGACGCGTTCCTGGTCGAGTGGGACCAGCTCGACGTGATCCTCGGGGAGGCGCTCGCCGTCCTGTCCTGACGGCACGCCGCTGTCGGGGCGTGGCGTGCTGCCGCGAACGTCCACGCGACGCGCATACTCGGCTCCATGGAGCCTCCCCCCCAGCCTCGGCGCATCGCGTGGCAGCTGGCTGCGCTCGTCGGGCTCCTCGTCGGCGCGACCGCCCTGGTCGCCCTGTTCGAGCGGGTCGTCGGCGTCGCGAACGCGGACCCCGTCTATCTCCTGGCTGTCGTCACCGCGGCCGTCGCGTTCGGCACGCCGGCCGCGCTCGTGACGGCGGTCGCCTCGTTCCTTCTCTACGACTTCTTCTTCGTCAGTCCCGTCCTGACGTTCACGGTCGCGGGCCGGACCGCGTGGCTCGACCTCTTCCTGCTGCTCGTCGTCGGCGCGATCGTCGGACAGCTGGCGGCGATGCAGCGAAACCGCGCCGAGGCGGCGGAACGGCGCGAGCGGGACGCGAACGCGATGTACGCGGTGAGCCGGGAGTTCGACGGCGCCGACCCCGTCGACGCCGCGATTCGCGTGGCCCCGATGCTCGCCTCGGCGACCGCGATGCGGTCCCTCTGGATCGCGCTCGGGCCGACACCCGATCGGGAACGCGTGGTCGCATCGGTCGGCCCCGACAAGCCGATCATGCCGCGGCTCCACTGCCTCCTGCGGCAGGGCTCGCTCCCCGACGCGGACTGGGTCACGCTCCACGCCCCGCACGCAACATGGGGCGCGCCGCCCCCGCCCGGCGCGACGGTCTACCGCGCGGTGATCGACGTCGGAGGCGAGTCGCTGGGGTCGATCTGGGGGATCCGCGACCGCGAGGCGCCCGTGCCGGACGCCGCGAGCACCCGGATCCTGTCGCTGGCCGCCGACCAGCTCGGCCGGTCGATCGAGCGGACCCGCCTCGCGGAGCGTGCCGCATCGGCGGAGATCGCCCGCAGGAGCGAGGCGCTGAAGACCGCCCTCCTCGACTCGGTGTCGCACGATCTGCGCACGCCGCTCGCGTCGGTCAGGGCCGCCGCCGGGAACCTCATGGACCCCGACGTCGCCTGGTCGCCCGAGGAGCAGCGGGAGATCGCGGGGACGATCGACGCCGAGGCCGAGCGGCTGAACGAACTCGTGAGCAACCTGCTCGACATGAGCCGCATCGAGGCCGGCGAGCTGATCCCGCATCCGGAGCCGTACGCGCTGGCGGACCTGGTGCGCGAGATCGTCGGCCGGCGACGTGCGCGGCTGGAGCCCCGGCGCGTCGAGATCCGGCTCGATCCTGCCGCGCCGCCCGTGCTCGTCGACAGCCTCTTCCTCGAGCAGGCGCTCGGCAACGTGCTCGACAACGTCGGACGCCACACGCCCCCGTCGACGACCGTGACGCTGACCCAGGAACGGGGGGCGCCGCCGGGTCGGACGAGGCTCGTGGTCGAGGACGACGGGCCGGGAGTGCCGGGGGATGCCCTCCCGCGCCTGTT
>JAKAAV010000190.1 GCA_021802185.1 Chloroflexota bacterium
GCCCGCTTCGTCCACCACCACGAGGCGGTGCACGCGATTGAGCTCCATGAGCCCGATCGCTTCCTGCACCGGCGTATCGGCGCGGCAGGTCAGGGCGGGAGCGGTCATGAGGTGCCGGACCTGGAGTCCGGGCCAGCTGGCCCAGAGGTGGTCCGTCGCGCGGGCGCGCACGAGGTCGGTCTGGCTGAGGACGCCCAGAAGGGCCCCATCCTCGTCGACGACGGGCAGGCCATGGATGCGGTGCTCGTCGAGCAGCCGGGCCGCGTCGGCAAGCCGGGCGGTGGCCGCCACGACGATCGGGTCGGGATGCATGAGCTCGCCGACGGTCCTGTGGGCGTGATCGGTCATCGGGACGCCTCTGCTGTGACCGCCACGGGCTCGGCGCCGACGGCGGCCGTCACGTCGATCAGGCCGTCGTAGGCCCGCTCGATCACGGCGAAGTTCGCGTCGACCACGCCGCCGCCGCGCTTTCCGAAGAAGCGGGGCAGGAGCTGGTGGACGGCGTCGAGGAGCGCGTCGCGGTCGAGCCCGGCACGCGCCGCGAACGGCGAGACGCGCAGGAACACGCCGACCTGGGCCACGCCCTGCATGCGGACGACGAGGTCCGGCCGTGGGGCGAACTCCGCCGCGAGGGCCGCGGTGTCGAGCGCCGTCGCGTGGATGTGGCGGGCGAGGATGCGCGTGCGCGCATCGGCCGGGATCGACGCCCAGATCTCCTGCGGGTCGGCGAGCGGGGTCTGGATGAAGACGGTGCCGCCGTCCGCGAGGCCGGCCAGCGGATCGCCCATCTCGAACGCGGAGACGTCGTGGAGCGGCACGAACTCGACGTGTGAGAGCTCGTTGTGCTGTCGGATCGGGCTGTCGGCAATCGTCAGGTAGTACGTCGTCGGCAGGCCCTTCTTCTCGGAGCCGTACCGCGGGTACGCCTGCACGCGCTTGTCGAACAGCTCGCCGACGAGCGTGGCGAGGAACTTGTTCGTGGTGACGGACCCGAAGCCGCCGATCGAATGGCCGCGGAGGCTGTAGGCTCCGGCCGGCCGCAGGTCGATGTCGTGAGACTCGATCGCGAGAGGATGCCGGATGCCGACGACCACGTGCGGCTGGCGCCGGATCGCTTCGACGTCCGAGGCGCGGTCGAACACCGCGATGAGGTCGCCGGCGGCGACGTCGCGGCTGCCCAGGCCTGCGGAGACCGATAGCACGCGCGGGATGGTCACGCCGTCGGCGGCGAGACCGGCCAGCGCGGCCTTGATCTCACGCGTCAACGGATTGTCCGCCGCGGCGGGCTCGTCCGTGCGTTCGACGATCGCGACGGTCTTCGCGTGCCGGATCAGCGCGCCGAGCATCGCGGCCGGGAAGGGCCGGAACGCTGTGACGCCGATGCAGCCGACGCGGCGGCCCTGCTCGCGCAGGTGGTCGACCACGGTGATCGCGGTGTCCGCGATCGTGCCCATGGCGATGAGGATCGTCTCGGCGTCGTCGCACCGGTACGCGTCGACCAGGTCGTAGTGCCGGCCGGTGAGCTCGCCCCACTCGCGCATCGCGCTGTACGTCACCTCGGACAGCCGATCGTAGAACGCCCGCTGCGCGATCCGGCCCTTCATGTAGCTGTCCTGGTTCTGCACGACGCCGGTCATGAGCCCTTCGGCGGGATCGAACAGGTTGCGGATCGTCCTCCGCGGATCGCCGACGAACTCCTTGAGGAGCGCGTCCTCGGGCAGCAGGACGTTCTCCATCGTGTGGGTCGTCAGGAACCCGTCCTGGACGCACAGGAACGGCGTTTCGGTCTCCTCCGCGACGCGGCGGCAGATCGCGGTCAGGTCGGCCGCCTCCTGCGCGTTCCGCGCGAACAGGATGCCCCAGCCCGTGTCGGCCACGCCCATGACGTCGTCATGGCCGGCGTGAATGTTGAGCGACTGGCTCGTCAGCGCGCGCGCGCCGACGTGGAAGACGACGGGCAGCCGTTTCCCCGAGATGACGTACAGGACCTCCTTCATGAGGATGAGGCCCTGACCCGCGGTGAAGTTGGTGACGCGCCCTCCGGCGAGGGCGAAGCCCTCCGCGGCACTGGCGGAGGAATGCTCGGATTCGGGCTCGACGAAACGAAGGGTTGTCCCCCAGAGGTTCGCGCGTCCCTCGGCCACCGCGACCTGGTAGACGGCGGCCATGGTCGTGGAGGGGGTGATCGGGTATGCGCACGCACCCTCTGAGATGCGGGTCTCTACGTGCGCGATCGCCTCGGAGCCGTCGACGATGACCGGGATGCCGGGATACCGGGGAGGGCGTGCTTCATGGAGGGACGCATCGGTACTCATGCAGAGAGTGTCCGTCGCGGACACGCTCTGCCGGACGGGCCGCACGGCCCTACGTCGGGGTACGACGGTCGCGTTTGGCCCTACTGGGGGGAGGGGCGATCCTTGGCAGCCCCCCGCTCGACGGGGCGGAGCGCACGAGGTGGGCGCCGGCGCACGGGCGTGAGCGCGTCCTCGAGGCGAGCGTCCGCAGGGGCGAGTGGCCCCGGAGCCGCCCCACCCGTGGGGCCGGCGTGAGCGCGTCCTCGAGGCGAGCGTCCGCAGGGGCGAGTGGCCCCGGAGCGCCCCCTCGGCCGGCGATTCGTCGGTGGACCGAGTGCAGATCGTGCGGTTCGCCAAGGGAGCGCACCGGCGACGGCCAAAGCGCAGGTCGTGGGGATCGCCGGGCGGCGCGGGAGCGGCGTCGAACCGCGGCGCGCCGATGTGCGCCACCTGCACGCCGCCCGCCGCGCCCGAGACCCGACGGAACCCGTGCGGCCGGCAGCAAGGCCTGCGGACGGAGCCCGCCAGGGCCGGGGGGCGCGGGCCAACTCGCCGGCCCGCGCCCCCAGCTCGATGGCGCTCGCGGCCAGTTGGCCGAGACCAGCGCGCCCGTGGCCCGCCGGAACGCTCGCCGCGGGTTCCACCGCAGTTACCGAATCCGATATCCCCCACACTGATGCCGCAGCGGTCGGGGAAACGCGAGTCACGCCCCCGGGCCGAATTCGTGGGCGGTGGATGGGGGAGGGAACGCATCAGCGCCCCCGCTCTTCACGCTCGAACTGCCGTCCACGAGGCGCGCCGATGGTCCGGCCTCGGTGTCGGGCGGCCGGGCGCGCGCAGTTCACAGCACACGGCCCGCGGCCGGGGGCGCAGATAACCTTACCGTCCGCCAAGCCCCTCCGGCAATGCCGTCGGGGATATTGCCGCGCGGAGCGGCGTGGGCATCACGGCCACTGACCCTGCAGGGGCGAACGGCCCGTGCCGGCGATGCCGGCTGCCGGCGTTGCGTGTTGACCGTGAGGCCTGGCGCCTCAAGTTGCCCGGCGCGGCGCGCGCGGATTGCCGGCGCAGCTTGCCCACGCGGCTGTCAGTGCGTGCGTTCGATCCTGCGGGTGAAGCCGCAGATGCGGCAGTGTGCGACGGCCGCCGTCTCGTCGACGTCGAGCCGGGTCGCGCAGCCGTTGGTCCCGCAGAAGAGGCGGCGGTCGAAGCCGTGCATGGCTCGCCGCCGAAGCCGACGTCGCGCGTCGGCCTGCGGGTAGGAAGTGCTGCTGTTCATCGTGTTCCCCTTTGCACCGGCGACGCCCGATGTGGGGGCGGCGGTGCATGACGCCTCGCGGTCGCGTTCGACCCGGGCATGTGTCGCGGTGCGCGCGGGGAGCGTTGCTGTGCTCGACCCGCCGCGGGCACCAGCGGCGTGTTCGTTGTTGCTGAGTATTCTCCGCGATTCCGGAGGAAACGTCAACCGAGGTCGGCGCTACTGTGAACGGGGTCGGCGCTACTGTGAACGGGGTCGGCGCTACTGTGAACGGGATCGGCGCTACATGTGGGTCGGCGCTGCAGGTGGGTGCCGTCCGGATGGGGTGCCGTATCGCACGGCACGGGGGTTCAGAGCGGTCGCGTGTCGCCGGCCGCGCCGGTTGGGCAAGGTTGCCCCGCTGCTACCGAGCCGGCCGCCCTGCCCCAGGGCGCCGCCGCCCGAGCCGTTGCCGGTGCCCCGAGCCATTGCCGGTGCCACGATCGCGGCCCCGACCGACCCTATCCCTGACCCGGCCCCGATCCGCGGCCTGAACGATCGTCGGCCTCGACGCGTACGGACCGTACCATTGCCGACCGTGTCCGACGTCGTCCTGCTGGAACGGGTCTCGCTGTCCCGAGGCGGCCACGCGATCCTGCGTGAGATCGACTGGACCGTCCGCGACGGCGAGCGCTGGGCGGTGCTCGGCCCGAACGGTGCGGGGAAGACGACGCTGCTCGAGGTCGCGACTCTGTACCTGTACCCGTCGTCGGGCCGCGTCACGGTGCTCGGCGCGGTGCACGGCCGGACCGACATCCGGCCGCTCCGGGCGCGGATCGGCTACGCCAGCGCCGCGCTCGCCCGCCTGCTCCACGGCGACTCGACGGCGCTCGACGCGGTTGTCACCGGCAGGACCGGGGTGCTCGACCCGTACTGGGCGGAACCGACGGACGAGGACGTGTTCGTGGCACGCGAGCTCCTCGAGCGGCTCGGGGCGGGCGACCTTGCCGGCCACCAGATCGCAACTCTGTCCGAGGGCGAGCGACAGCGCGTGCAGATCGCGCGTGCGCTGATGGCGGCACCCGACCTGCTCGTGCTCGACGAGCCGAGCGCCAGCCTCGACCTCGGAGCGCGCGAGGTGCTCGTGGCCAGCCTGTCGGGGCTTGCCCGGGACGCACTCGTGCGCGCGATCGTGTTCGTCACGCATCACGTCGAGGAGATACCGCCCGGCTTCTCGCACGTGCTCCTGCTGCGCGCGGGGCAGGTCGTCGCGGCTGGCCCGATCGCCCAGACGCTGACGTCCGGAACACTGAGCGACTGCTTCGGGCTCCCGCTGTCGGTCGGCGTCTCCGAGGGCCGGTGGATGGCGCGCGCCGTGGACGTGGGGATGACACGCGCGGTGGGAGCGGAGGTCGGCGAAGCGGGGCGGACGCCGGCGGGCGATCGCGTCACGACGCGCGCCGCGGGCGGGGGAATGGCGCGCGCGGCGAGACCCGAGGTTGAAGCGGCGCGGACGCCGGCGGGCCCGCGCGTGGGCGATCGCGAGGCGCCTCCAGGCGGGGATGCGAGTTCGAACCGTC
>JAKAAV010000191.1 GCA_021802185.1 Chloroflexota bacterium
TACGTTCGGGCCATCCGCGGGGCGTCTCCTGCCTTGCTACGATCGCCCGTCGTGCAGACCGTGACGCGATCAGAACCTGCTTCGCCGGTCCCGCAGCGAGTCGCGGCAGGGCTGCGCCCTCGCCTCGCAGGTCTCGCGCGCGCGCTCCCGCTCCCGATCCTGGCCGCATACGCGGGCTCACGGATCCTGGTCGCCCTTGGCGCCCTCCTCGCAGCGACCGTCGTCTCTCGGAATCCCCGGCTCGTTCCCGGGTCGGCCGGTCCGCTCGTCTCGAGCCTGACGACGTGGGACGGCTGGTGGTACCTCGGCATCGCGCGGAACGGCTACCATGCGACCCCGCTTGTCGACCAGTACCACGACTACGCGTTCTTCCCGCTGTACCCGGCGCTCGTGCGGGCGCTCTCGCTCGCCACGCCGGCGTTCGATGGGCTGATCGCCGTGGTGTTCTCGAACGTGCTGTTCCTCGTCGCGCTGTGGCTGCTGTACCGGCTGACCGCGCTCGTGCTGGACGAGGAGAGGGCGCTCTGGTCGTGCGTACTGCTCGCCCTGTTCCCGTTCTCATGGGTCTTCTCGATGGCCTACGGGGAGAGCCTGTTCCTCGCGCTCAGCCTGGGGTCGCTCCTCGCCGCGGAGCGCGGCAGAGCCGGCTGGGCGGCAGCGCTCGCGTCGCTGGCCGGGCTCACGCGGCTCCCCGGCCTGCTGCTCATCGTGCCGCTCGGACTGATCCTGTGGCGCCGTGTGCCCGACCGGCGCGGGCTGGCCTGGCTGGTGCTGGTGCCGGTCGGCGCCATCCTCTTCCAGCTGTACGTGGCCGGGCTGACGGGCTCGCTCTCCGCTGCGGGCGCCGCGCAGTCCGCGTGGGGTCGCAGCGGCGTCTGGGAGGCCGCTGCCGGCGGGCAGAGCCTCGCCGCGAACATGTCGCCGATGCTGCTGACGTTCCTGCTGACGTTCCTCGCCTACGTGTTCCTGCTCGTCTACCTGCGGCCCGACCGGATCCCGCTCGCCTACGCGCTCATCCCGATCCTGACCCTCGCGTCGGTCTTCGCGACGGGCAACCTCCAATCGATCGGGCGGCTCGGGATGGTCGCCTTCCCGTTCATCTGGATCCTCGCCGGTCGGCGCAACCGCTGGTTCCGCCTCGCCTGGCCGCCCGTGTCGGTCGTCCTCCTCGGCACCCTGAGCGTGCTGATCTTCGCGGGCTGGTACCAGCCGTGAATTCAGGGCAGAAGGTCGAGGGCGGCGACGTGAGCAGGCCGGACGGCGCGGAAGTGGCGCTGATCCAACGTCGCAAGCTTGCGCTCTCCCAGCCGTTCCGCCAGGGCGATGACGCTGGCGTCGACCACCCCCAGCGACAGGTCGGCGTAACGCTCCTGCAGCCCCCGGCACCGCGTGAGGTCCGCGGATGTCGGAGGCTCGATGCGATAGGCGCCGGCCAGCACATCGTCGAGGAACGTGAGCCAGGCATCCGGACTCAGGCGGTGCGCACACCAGTAGTCGAGTTCGCCGAGGACAAGCGCGGGCACGACCAGATCCTCGGTCGCGTCGGTCAGCAATCGGGCGCAGCGCGCATGATCTGGATCGGCGGCGTCCAGGGCGGCCAGCAGCGGGCCCGTGTCACAGATGAGTGGCATGGTCAGGCCGGTGGCTCCGCGATCGGGTCCGCCGTCAGCTCCGCTGCTCGTCGACCGTCGGTCGATCGCGCCACCCCGACCCGTGGTCGCCGCCGCGCACTTCGCACGGTCTGGGCCTTCTCCTCGAGTGCTTCGCGCAGGACGGTCGCCAGCGGGACATTGCGGCGCTGCGCCTCGGCCTCCAGGGTGGCGAGTGCGCCCCGCGGGGCGCTGACGGTGGTTCGTCGCAGGTCGCTCATGATGCGTGATGCTAGCATCACGTGGATTGCCGGTCCATGCCCGAGCTGCGTGGCGATCCACGGCGCAGGTGGACGGTGCGTGACTCGCCCGGCAGGCCGGTCCCGGGTCCGAACATGTCGCTGACTGCAGCGGCCGCAAGTCCGGCGCGGCCGGGGACCGTGGCGACGTCACGTGCCCGCGCCGATGGCCTGCTCCTCGCCGGTCTGTTCCTTGCCGGGCTCATCGCGCGCGTCGTCTTCGCGCTGCCGTTCTTCGCGCCGGGCTATCCCGATTCCGTCTACTACCTCGCGATCGCGCGGGAGCTCGCGGCTGGGCACGGCTTCACGATCCCGTTCATCTGGTCGTTCGTCGACGTGGGCGGCCACCTGCCGGCGGTCGGGACGCTGCCGATCGCGTCCAACCAGCACTGGATGCCGCTCGCGTCGATCGTCCAGGTCCCGTTCATCTGGCTGCTCGGCCCGACCTACCTGGCGTCCGCCCTGCCGTTCTGGATCCTCGGCGCGCTCGCGGTGCCGATGACGTACCTGCTCGGGATCGACGCCGGGCTGGGCCGCCGCAGCTCGCTGTTCGCGGCCGCGCTCATGCTCGTGCCGGCCGCGGCGACACCGTTCCTCTCGCAGCCCGACAACTTCTCGCTGTACATGGTGCTGGCGGTCGGGGCGCTCTGGCTGTGCGTTCGCGGGGCGGCCGGCGAGCGGCGCGCGTTCGCGCTGGGCGGCCTGTTCGTGGGGCTCGCGATGCTGGCGCGGACGGATGGGGTGCTGCTCGGAGTGCCGTTCGTCGTTGCATTCGGGCAGGAGCAGTGGCGCCGGTGGCGGAGCCGGCAGGGGTCGAGCGGGCTCGGATCGGCGGCGCAGGGGACAGCCTCGCGCCAATCGGGCGTCAACGGGTCGGGCGCAGGCGCGCGGGCGACGATCGGGTGGGCCGCGGCGCTCGCCTGCTTCGGGCTGTTCCTCGTCGTCATGGTCCCGTGGTGGATCCGCGACCAGGCGCTCTTCGGCTCGATCTCCCCGTCCTCGTCGAGCGGCCGGATCCTGTGGATCACCACGTACAACGAGCAGTTCAGCGTCAGCGCGGTCACGAGCCCGGCGACCTTCTTCGCGCAGGGAGTGGGGCCGCTGCTCGCGAGCCGGATCGGCGGCCTCGTGGCGGCGATCCAGGTGCTGGCCGGCGACCCGCTCGGGTTCTTCCTGCTGCCGTTCTGCCTCATCGGAGCATGGATCCACCGGCGCTCGCCGGCGTTCCGGCCATGGCTCATCTACGGGATCACGTTCTTCGTCTTCAGCGCCCTGGTCTTCGCCGTGCACCTGCCCTTCGGGATGGCGCTCCACTCGGGGATGGCGCTCGTGCCGCAGGCGTACCTGCTGTCGGTCGTGGGGATCGCGGCGGCCGTGCGCTGGGTGGCCGATCGACGCCCGAACTGGGACGCGCCGCGCGCCGCGCGCAACTTCACGGTCATCGCGATCGGCGTGGCGTGGGCCCTCGGCGTGTTCGGGACCTGGAAGGTCACGTCGGTGTGGAGCACGGACACGGCGAACCGCGAGTCCCTCATGGCCGCGCACCCGATCGCGGCCAGCGACCGGCTCATGAGCCCCGATCCGGGCGCGTACTGGTATCGGTGGGGCATCGCCGGGATCCCGATTCCGTACGACTCGCTGTCCGTCGTCGAGACAGCCGCGGCGCGCTACGGCGTGCGCTGGCTCATCCTCGAGAAGCCCTACGTCGTGCCGTCGCTCGAGCCGGTCCTCGCCGGCACGATCCATCCGTCCTGGCTGTCAGCGCCGCTGGCCGTGGTGCCGGCGGCCGTGGGGAGCGGAAGCGACACGGGGCCGCTCGCCGCGGCGCCCGAGGCGGCGCTGTACGCGGTCTGCCTGGCGCCCGGCGACACGCGCTGCGGCGCCGCGCCGTAGGCCTCGGGGGAGATCGCGGCGCCGTGACGCTGGGCTGCGAGTCGCGACGCCGTGACGTTCGGCCGCGTGCCTCGCGCAGGGGCGGGCCGCTGGGCTGCGAGTCGCGCGACGCCGTCACCACTGCCCGTCCGCAGCGCCGCATTCACCCGGAGCACGTTATCGCCCGTACGCGGCCAATTTGGTGCGGAACGGTCACGGTGGGACGGTTATCCGGCCGGTGCCTCGTCGCCGCCCCGCCCGAGGCGCTGCTCGCCCCGCCCATCTCCGCGTGCGAGCAGCCCTCCGCTGCTCGTCACGCACGAATCGCCGCGGGCGCGTGGCTGGAGCCCGCATCGCCGACGTCGCGTGGACGCCGAACTCGCTTCCGCGACGCAAACGGTGACATAGCGTTCCGGCCATGACCGTCCCGCAGCCCGGGCCGCGGCGATCCACCGGCCTGCTGAGGAGCCGCGAGGAATGAGAGGGCGCGAATCGGACCGGCTGGGGCTGCGAGCCATCGCCGAATCTCGAGGCCGCCGGCGGGGCACGCACCTCGAAGCACGGCCCCGTGGGCACGGACTCGATCGCGGTTCGTGGTGCTCTCGGCGAGCAGCAGCCACGTGCCGACCTGCGCGGGCACCCAGCCCCGCTCGCGGCCGATCACGGGCGCCAGGCGGCGCTTCCGATCGAGCGTGCCCAGGACCTCCTGCACGTCCACCAACTCGGTCTTGAGCTCGACGACGAGCAGCGCGCGCGCACCCGCGTGCCAGGCCAGCACGTCCACGACCCCGCGCTCGGCGTAGACCGCGAAGCTCACCTCCGCCGCGACCGACCATGCCGGCATCTGCCCGAACATCCGGGCAACGGCTTCGTGCATGGCGGAGTGGCGGGCGTTCAGCAGCCGATCCAGGTCACCGCCGCGCCAGCGAGGCACCAGGTCGAACCGCAGGTCCAGAGCCGCGCCGACGGCCCGGATCGTCGCCAGCGACAGCTTCTCCGGGTGCCCGCGCTCGAGCCGCGAGACCGTCGATGCCGACACGCGCGCCCGCGCCGCGACGTCAGACTGGCGCCAGTTCCGTCGAAGCCGGAGCGCGCGAAGAGCGGCGCCCGCCCGCTGGTCCTCCACCGCCCGATTGTCCCTGCCGGCACGTATCGCGCACTTCACCCCGGGCTTGGCGCCGGTGCGCGCCTCGGCCGCGCCGTTTTCGCGCCGTCGTCCCGGGCGACCGCAACCCTGGCGACAAGTTCATCGTGGCTCACGACCGCGACCCGGCGCGACCTTCCGCGCTGCGGCAATCCCGACGACACGTTCATCGTCGGCTCGCCCCCTCGACCT
>JAKAAV010000192.1 GCA_021802185.1 Chloroflexota bacterium
CGCACGTGCTCGGCGTGGAACACGCCGCTCCGGACGCGATGATCGGCGCCATGGCGGCGATCCGGCTCCCGGGCACGCGCCGGCTGGTGCGCGACCTGGCGGCCGCCGCCGCCCGGCTCGAGGCCGGCATCGTCGCGCGCGGGTTCGAGGCGCCGATCGTCGCGTGGCCGCCGCCGTGGCTCGTCGCGTCGGGCGACCTGGCGCCGTCGGCGGCCGGCGATCTGTACGTGCGGGTGTCTGCGCAGCGGTACAACCGGATCGAGCAGTACGAGCGGTTGGCGGACGTGCTGCGGGAGATCCTCGCGGCGGCGACCGAAGGGGCGTAAGGAGCCGAGTCGGCGGGACGTCATCGGCCCGGACCGCCGGGCAGAAGACGCGGGATGCCGCGGCGGACGCGGGATGCCGTCGCGGGGCGCGGATGCAATGGCGGGGCGCGGACGCCATGGCGGCTCGCGCCCCTGCGCGCCGGAGTGCGCGGGATGCCGGGTGCGCGGGATGCCGGTCCTGCGCGGGCCGGCGCCCGTACCATCGCGCTGTGCCGATCGAGATCAGGACGATCGCGGATTCCGAGCTGCCGCAGTGGATGGCAGCCCTGCAGGTGCCGTTCCTCGTCGCCGACGGTGGCGATCCCGAGCAGCAGGCGGCCATCCGGCGTCCCCACTACGACCTCTCGCGGTGCCGGGCGGCCTTCGACGGAGACGTGATCTGCGGGACGTTCCGGTCCTTCGGGACGGAGCTGACCGTGCCGGGCGGTGCCCTCGTGCCGGCCTCCGCGGTCACCGCCGTGACCGTGCTCCCGACGCATCGTCGCCGGGGTCTCCTCCGGCGCATGATGGCGGCCGACCTCCAGGCATCCGTCGAGCGCGGCGATCCAGTGTCGATCCTGATCGCCTCCGAGTACCCCATCTACGGTCGCTTCGGGTTCGCACGTGCCGCCGACCATGTCCGGCTGAGCGTCGACACCCGCGCCGCGCGGTTCACCCGTGGGGGCGGCGGGACCGTCGAGCTCGTCGACCGCGACGTCCTGCGCCGGCTCGGCCCGTCGCTGTACGAGCGCGTGCGGCTCGCGCAGGTCGGATCGATCGGCCGCACCGCGTTCTTCTGGGACACCGCGCTCGGGATCGTCGACGCGGGCTGGACGCCGCCGAAGGGCACGCGGTACGTGCTTCACCGCGACGATCGCGGCGAGCCGCAGGGCTACCTCCGGTACCACGTCGAGGAGAAGTGGGATGACCGCGTCTCGCAGACGACGCTGGTCGTCGACGAGCTGCTGGCGTGCACGGACGACGCGTACGCACGCCTGTGGCGCTACGCGTGCGAGGTCGACTGGGTGGCCATGGTGAAGGCGGAGGACCGGTCGACGGACGAGGTCCTGCCATGGCTCCTCGAGGACGCGCGCGCGGTTCGGCAGCACCACCGGAGCGATTTCCTCTTCGTGCGCGTGCTCGACCCGGCCGCCGCGCTCGCCGGTCGGCGGTACCTTTCGCCCGGCCGGGTCGTCCTCGACGTCCGCGACGACGGCGGCCACGCGGCCGGCAGGTTTGCGCTCGAGGCCGGCCCGGACGGAGCCGCGTGCGCCCGGACCGGCGAGGACCCGGACGTGACGCTCGACGTGCGTGCGCTCGGGGCCGTCTACCTCGGCGGCGTCTCGCTGCGCACGCTCGCATCGGCGGGATGGGCCGAGGAGTCGGCGCCAGGCGGCGTGCATCGGGCGGACGCGCTGTTCGCCTGGGACGCGGCCCCCTGGTGCTCCACCTGGTTCTGAATGCCGCATCCGGGCGCATCGTCCCGCTGGAACAGGCGCCCTCGTCCCACGCACGCGCGTGAGGCCCGCGGGCGGTGGTGGCTGGGACGCTCGGACACGGCTCGACCGCACGGGGCGAGGGCCACCGGAGGCTGGCGCGCGGCCGAATCCGCGTCGCGAACGGCTTGCGGACGGCGCGGCCGCGGGCAGCGGGCCGGCAGTTGACGGGCACGGCGGGCTCGCGAGAGCAGCGCCGGTTGACCAACGGCGCGCAATTCCGATAGAATCGGTCGGGATTACGGGAGGACGAGCGGGGCCACTGCCTCAGGCGTCACGTCTTCGGCGGTTCCGCTCGCGCGTCCCCTCTCCCGCAATCCCCGAGCAGACCGACAGTGCGCCGCGACGGCGGCGCCAGGGAGCGTGCATGACGGCCACCCGTGAGCTGGTCAACAACGACCGCTCGAAGTTCGACTTCAAGGACGAGATCGTCTATCTCGCCGAGACGAAGCGCGGCCTGTCGCGCCAGACCGTCGAGGAGATCAGCGCCTTCAAGAGCGAGCCCGACTGGATGCTGCAGTTCCGGCTGCGCGCCTACGAGCACTTCCTGAAGCGGCCGATGCCGAAGTGGGGCGGGGACCTCTCGCGGATCGACTTCGCGAAGATGATGTACTACCGCAAGCCGTCCGAGCGCGAGGAGAAGTCCTGGGACGACGTCCCGGAGCAGATCAAGGCCACGTTCGAGAAGCTCGGAATCCCGGAGGCGGAGCGCAAGTTCCTTGCCGGCGTGGGGGCCCAGTACGACTCGGAAGTCGTGTACCACTCGGTACGGGAAGAGCTGTCCAAGCTCGGCGTGGTCTTCATGGGAACCGACCAGGCGCTCATCGAGTACCCGGAGATCTTCCGCAGGTACTTCGGGACCGTCGTCCCGCCCGAGGACAACAAGTTCGCGGCCCTCAACAGCGCCGTCTGGTCGGGCGGGTCGTTCGTCTACGTCCCGAAGGGTGTCGAGGTGCCGCTCCCGCTGCAGGCCTACTTCCGCATCAACGGCGAGAACACGGGCCAGTTCGAGCGCACGCTGATCGTCGTGGACGAGGGCGCCAAGGTCCACTACATCGAGGGCTGCACGGCGCCGATCTACGCGACCGACTCGCTCCATGCGGCCGTGGTCGAGGTCGTCGCCCTGCCCGGATCCAAGGTCCGCTACACGACGATCCAGAACTGGTCGAACGACGTCTACAACCTCGTCACGAAGCGGGCCCACGCGCACGAGAACGCGACCGTCGAGTGGATCGACGCGAACACCGGCTCGCAGCTGACGATGAAGTACCCGTCGATCTACCTGCGGGGACGCGGCGCGACCGCCGACATCATCTCCGTCGCCGTCGCCGGCAAGGGCCAGCACCAGGACACGGGCGCGAAGGCGATCCACCTCGCCCCGGACACGCGCAGCCGCATCGTCAGCAAGTCGGTCTCGAAGGACGGCGGCCGCGCGACCTACCGGGGCAACGTCCGGGTGGCGCCCGGCGCCACGAACGCGGTCACGAGCGTCCGATGCGACGCCCTGATGCTCGACGACCAGAGCCGCAGCGACACGTACCCGTACATCGACATCCAGGAAGACGACACCACGATGTCGCACGAGGCGACCGTCGGGAAGATCAGCCAGGAGCAGGTGTTCTACCTGATGAGCCGAGGGCTGTCCGAGAACGAGGCGCAGAATCTCATCGTGCAGGGCTTCCTCGAGGTGTTCACGAAGGAGCTCCCGATGGAGTACGCGATCGAGTTCAACCGGCTCGTCCGGCTCGAGATGGACAACGCGATCGGATGACGCTCACGACGTCACCCGCCGGCGCCGGGGGCGTCGGTGCAGCCCCTGGCGAAGCCGCCGGCACGCTGCTCGGGCTCGGCGCGGCGCCCTCCCCGGTCGATCTCTCCCGCGAGCTCGGCGAGCCGGGCTGGCTGGCCGACGACCGGCGCGCGGCCGAGGTGCTCGCGCGCGACCTTCCGGCCGAGACGAACCCGCTGTTCGCCTCGTACGTCGACCTGCGGCCCGTCCGCTTTGCCGATCTGCAGGCGTACGGGCGCGTGGGCGAGGCGCCGGACGTCTCGACCGCGGTGCCGGAGGGGGCCGCGGCACTCCTCGAGGTCGCGGGCGACCGCATCGTCGCGCACGCCGTCTCGGCGGACGCCGCGGCGCGGGGCGTCGTCGTCGACACGTTCGGGCATGTCCTCGCGCGTGACCCGGACCTGCTGCGCGGTCTGCTCGAAGGCGGCGCGACCCTCCCGGCCGACGATCGGTTCGGCCAGGTCGCGCGGGCCGCGTTCTCCATCGGCGTGCTCGTGCACGTCCCCGACGGCGTCGACCTCGTCGACCCCATCGTCGTCCGCTGGACGCAGGGCGAGCCGGGGCGCGCGCTCATCGGCCGGACCGTGATCTCGCTCGGCCGCGACGCCCACGCCCGCGTGCTCGAAGAGCAGGTCGGACCGGCGCGGCCCGACGAGGGCGCGGCGCAGGCGCAGTCCCTGTGGATCGGCACGACGGAGGTGGTCCTGGGACCGGGTGCGACGCTGGACGTGGCGGGAAACGAGGACTTCGGCGACAACGCCGTCTCGTTCGTCACGCGACACGCGACGGTGGGCGAGGCGGCCGGGCTGACGTGGGCGATGGCGGTCGTCGGCGGCGGGTTCGTCAAGAGCCGCACCGACAACGAGCTGGCCGGCCGGGGAGGCAGCGTCCAGCAGGCCGAGATCGCGTTCGGCGGCGGTACGCAGCGCTTCGACATGACGAGCTACACGCGGCACCTCGCGCCGGACACGACCGGCGACCTGCTCAGCAAGGGCATCTTCCAGGGCTCGAGCCGCGGGTACTTCAAGGGCCTGATCCGGATCGAGCGGCCGGCGAAGGGCACCGACAGCTACCTCGGCGAGTTCTCGATGCTGCTCTCGAAGAAGGCCCGCTCCGTCACCATCCCGTCGCTCGAGATCGACCAGCCGGACGTGCGGCGCGCGAGCCACTCGAGCAGCGTCGGTCCGATCGACGAGGCCCAGGTCTTCTACCTGATGAGCCGCGGGATCTCGCGCGACCTCGCCCGCAAGTTCATCGTGCTCGGGTTCCTCGAGCCTGTCGTGGCCCGGATCCCGCTGCCGGCCGCGCAGGACCGCCTCCGCGACCTGCTCGACCGGAAGTGGATCCCCGGCCAGTGACGTCGGGTCCGGACGACCGGATCGCGAGCGAGGTGGGGCCGGAGTCGGCGCCCGAGCCAGTCGTGTTGAGACTCGCGTCTTCAGTCCTTGCGCACCCAGGTCGGTGTGATGCCGGTGCCAAGGCCGG
>JAKAAV010000193.1 GCA_021802185.1 Chloroflexota bacterium
GTTCGACGAGGACCACATGCAATCGACATTGCCGGCCGGGCTTCGGCTGCTTCCCATGGAGCGCGCCGCGACGCTTGTCTCGCGGCTCGGGTTCGTGCTCGTGCATGACGAGCGACTCGGCGACGCGACGGCGCCCTCGGGATCGCACCTGGTCGTCGCGCTGCGCGAGCGGCCGACGATGGCGCACTTCGACCCCGAGCGCGTGACCTTCTACGTGACGTCGGGCGGCCGGGGGCAGTTGGTGGAGTTCCATCGATCGCGCGCCCCTATCGACCGGATCGACATCGCGTGGGGACAGATCCACGTCATCGACCGGCTCGAGATCAGGAACGCGTTCCTCACGTTCGGCGGCATCCTGCGCACGGCGCAGGTCGACGCGCAGACGACGGTGCTCGTCGTCGATTCGGCCGCGCCGATCCTCCGCTGGAGCGGGCACAGCCAGGACGTCGACCCGGTCGCCCCCGAGGTCGCGGCGTTCTTCGCGCGGCTGATGGTCCCGATCGACTTCACCCCTGGCGCGGAGGCCCGGATCGGGGCGCTTCCGCCGATGGCCCTCTACGCGGCGTTCATCGCGAGCCTGCACGCCAGATGCCAGGCATCGCCGGCCCTTCGTGAGGCGCAACGCAGCCTCTACGACTGGCTCGTGCACGAGGCGCACCAGCTGGCGACGGTGCACCCGGACGACTGGGAGGCCGGCCGGCGGATGCTCGGCGAGCTCGCGATGGCGGTCGCCTGACCAGCGTTCGCGAGTACGTCGCCGGCCATTGACAAATAGAACACGCGTTCTATCATGAGTCGGGCGATGAACCGGCCTGTCGATCCCGTCGCCGCTCCCGTCTCCCGCCCATTGCACGGCGTCGAACCGCTCGCCGCGGCGCCTCACGCCGTCGAACCGCTCGCCGCCGCCCTCGCTCGCCTCGAGTCACGGTGGGGCAGCGCGGCGATCCGGCTCGGGAATGGCGCGGAGGCGCGGGTTTCGATCGCCCGGGCGTTCCCGGTCGAGGGCGCCCTTGCCCCGCTGCCGGCCCCGATCCCGTCCGCGCCCGATCCGCTCGCGCCGCTCGACGACCGCATCGTCCCGACCGGATTCCCGGCGCTCGACGCGATCCTCGGTCCGGGTGGGCTCGTCCGCGACGCGCAGGTGACCCTCCGCGGTGACACCTCGTCGGGCAAGACGACCGTCGCGCTCCGGCTGGTTGCCGAGGCGCAGTCGCGTGGCGCGATCGCCGCGTGGCTCGACCTCGGCCGTGCCTTCGACCCGCTCGAGGCCGTCGCACGCGGCGTGGATCTCGAGTGGCTCCTCGTGCTGCGCGCGGTCGACGCGACCGAGGGCCTGCGGCTCGCCGGGGCCCTGCTCGGCGGCCGAGCCGTCGAGGTCCTGGTGGCCGACCTTCCCGAGCGGACGCCCCTCGACGAGGCGCTGCTCCGGCGGCTGGCCGCGCGTGCGAGGCAGGTCGGGACCCGCCTCGTCACGCTCGAACCGGCCGGTCTCCCGTCTCCGCTCCGCGGCGCGCTCGCCGAATCGGCGGGCGTCGGGCTCGAGCTCCAGCGCCTCGCGTGGATCCGGGCGGGACGCGACGTGGTCGGGCAGCGCACGGAGGTGACGGTCGAGAAGAACCGGTTCGGACCACCAGGGCGGCGAGTCGCGCTGGAGATCCGCTACGCCGACGAAGGCGACCGTGAGCGCGGGGTCGAGCGGTTCCTCGACGCCGGACCGCCGGTCGCTCGCGGCCCGAGTGCGTCGACTCGCCGACGTGCCGGCGGGTCGATCCCGGACGCGGCGTCTCCTCCGGGCCGGGCGGCCACTCCGGATGGGGCGGCCACTCCGGATGGGGCGGCCACTCCGGATGGGGCGTCTCCTCCGCATGGGGCGGCCACTCCGGATGCGGTTCCTCCGGGCCCGGCGGCCACTCCGGAGTCCGGCCTGGCTTTCGCTCGACGCACCGGCCGGCCGCTCTCGGGCGCGACGCCCTCGGGCCCGACGCCCTCCGGCCCGCCGCTCTCGGGCCCGCCGCCACCCGTTTCGATCGCACCGGAGACCACCATCGCCAGTTCGACCCACCATGCGACTCCTCCATCTCGGCTGGCCTCACCTGCCCCTTCGACTCGAGCGCGCGGTGCGCCCGCTCCCCGAGCTGACCGTGCTGGGCGGTCACCCCTGGGACGCGGGCCGGGTGCTCGACTGCAGCCCGGCGGCGCGCCGCCACGGGATCAGGCGGGGGATGACGCTCGCGGCCGCACACGCCCTCGCGCCTGACGCCGCATTCCTCGCGCCGGATCTCGACCGGTACCGCGCGGCATCGGAGGCCGCGCTCGACGCGCTCGCGACGTTCGCGCCGTACGTCGAGGGCGAGACGGATCCGGAGCGCGACGGTTTCGGTGGCGCGTACCTGGGGATCGACGGGCTCGAACGGCTGTGGGGGCAGGAGCCCGTCCTGCTCGGGCGCATCGCGACCGCGATCGCGCCGCACGTCCCGGGCCCGCTCCGCGCCGGGATCGCCGGGACCCGGTTCGGGGCGTTCACCGCCGCGATCGTGGCGCGCGACGTGCTTCCCGGCACGGACCTCACGTGGCACTCGGTCGCCCGCGGCGGTACCGACGTCGAGGCCGCGTTCCTCGCGCCGCTGCCGGTCACGCTGCTCCCCGCGACCGACGACACGCAGCTCCGGCTGCGGACGCTCGGGGTGCGCCGGATCGGTGAGTTCGCCGCGCTTCCCCGAGCGGCCGTCATCGCACGCTTCGGATCGGAGGGCGGCTTCCTGCACGACCTCGCGAGCGGGCGCGACGGTCGGAGGATCGTGCCGCGGCGACCCGCGGAGCGGCTGCGGGCGGCGGCGGAGCTGGATCCACCCGTCGACTCGCTCGAGTCGATCCGGTTCGTGCTGCACCGCCTCGCCGAGGCGCTGTGCGGCCAGGTGGCGGCACGCGGCGCCGGGGCGACGGTCGCGCGGCTCGAGTGGCGCGAGGTGGCGGGATCGCGCGTGGCGCGGCGCGCGACGGAACCGGCGTCCGATCCGGCGGCCGGACTCGAGCGCCCGCTGTCGGGCGCCAGGTCGCAGCCTCAGGTGGTCGAGCAGCCGCTGCCCGGGCCCACCTCCCGGCCCGAGGCCGTCGAACGTCTCCTGCTCGCCCGGCTCGAGGTCGCGCCGCCCCGCGGTTCGGTCGAGTGGATCGCGCTCGAGCTCGATCGCGTCGTGCCGGCCGCCGGCCGCCAGCTCGGGCTGTTCGGCCCCCAGGCGGCGCGGGCCGCCCGGCTGGAGTGGCAGGTCGCGGACCTCGCGATCCGGTTCGGGGAGGGCCGCGTGCTGCGAGCAGTGCTGCACGACCCCGATGCGCGGTTGCCGGAGGACCGGGCCGGCTGGTCGGAGGCCGCGGCGGTGCGGCCGGACGAGTCCGAGCGGGCGCCGCGGGCAACGTCGGAGCGACCGACGGTGACGCCGGCCCCGTCCGCTCCGGTTGCCGGCGGCCGTTCGACCCCGCGAGCGGGGAGGCCGCGATGACCCGGCTGCTCGAACAGCACCCCACGATCTCGGTCGAGTTGGACCAGGACGGGCGCCTCGTCGCCTTCGCCTGGAACGGGCGCCGCGAGCGCGTCGAGGTGTGCAATCGCTGGCGCGTCGAGGAGGCGTGGTGGCGCCGGCCGATCCGGCGCGACTACTACAAGGTCGTGGGCCAGCGGCTGCTCGCGCTCGTCTACCGCGATGGCGTCGATGGCACGTGGCACCTCGAGCGCCTGTACGACTGACGACCGGAGCGCGTTGAGTCGCGTCTCGCGCCTGGCGACCGCGCCTCCGTCTGGCGACCGGAGCGCGGCGGGTGCGAGCCTCGCGTCGATCCGCGCGGCCGCGCCCGGCCCAGACGCTCGATCTCCCGCGACCCGTCCCGGACGCGACTCGACCCCGGCGCCTGCCGGGGTCGAGATCGAGTGCCGTAACCCGAGCCGGGGAGGAGGAGAACCCGGACCGACCACGGCCACACCAGTGGGGAGATGGTGGTACCCAGATGACGAAGCGGACCGTGACGGTGTGACGCCCCGCGCGTCGAATCGCCGACGATTTTCCGCGATGCCACGCGGCCCGATCCAACGGGTCCCGCCGGACGGCCTCGGCGGTGGTCAGGCGCGGGCGGGAGGCAGGGCCGCCGCGACGAAGACCACCAGCAGGACGACGAGCACGAGCACGAAGATCGCGATGGCGATGAAGTCGCGCGCGGTGGGCCGCATGGCGGGAGCATACCGCGACCTCGCGTCGGCGCGACGCCCACGGATACAATCCGTCGAAGCCGCGGTGCTGCGCGTCGGACGCCAACGTCCCCGGCCGTCCCGCTCCGCACGGGGGGACGCATGCTCGCTCCCGTCGGGCGAGCCGCCGCTCCTGGAGGGCTGCTGGTGCCGACCGATTGCGCGATTCGGACCGAGGGGCTCACGCGCGAGTTCGGGACGCTGCGGGCGGTCGACGGCGTATCGCTCGAGGTGCCGGCGGGCGCCATCTTCGGTTTCCTCGGGCCGAACGGTTCGGGCAAGACCACGACCATCCGGCTGCTGCTCGGCCTGCTCGAACCCACGCGCGGCTCCGCGAGCGTCCTCGGCCACGACACGCGCACCGACGCGGGGGCGATCCGCGAGCGCTGTGGCGCGCTGCTCGAACACTCAGGGCTGTACGAGCGGATGACGGCGGAGGACAACCTCGAGTTCTACGCGCGGGTGTGGCACCTGCCGGAGGCCGCACGGCGGGAGCGCGTCCGGGATCTGCTGACGGGGCTCGGGCTCTGGGATCGGCGCCACGAGCTCGTCGGGCAGTGGAGCCGCGGCATGAAGCAGAAGCTGGCCGTGGCGCGCGCGCTCCTGCACCACCCCGACCTCCTGTTTCTCGACGAGCCGACGGCGGGCCTCGACCCCATCGCGGCGGCGGCCCTCCGCGACGACCTGACCGGCCTCGCGCGCCGCGAGGGCGTCACAGTGTTCCTGACGACGCACAACCTCGCCGAGGCGGAGAAGCTGTGCGACCAGGTGGCCGTCATCCGATCGGGCCGGCTCGTGGCGGTCGGCAGGCCCGACGAGCTGCGCGCGAGG
>JAKAAV010000194.1 GCA_021802185.1 Chloroflexota bacterium
AGCAGCAGCAGGTGCTCGTACTCGTAGAAGTCGCGGTACTCCATCAGCGCGTAGCCCAGGTACGTGCCGATCGTCTCGTACACACGCCTGGCTCGCTCGTCGCCGGCCGCCATCAGGCGCTGGAGCATCGCGAGGCGCTCGGGCAGGGCCGCAGCGGGGTCGGCCTCGATCCCCGCGGCCGGGAGCAGGCGCCCCACGGCCTGCTGGGAGAAGTACTGCGCGCCGCACCCGCGGTCGCCGGACCACTCGTCGACGGGCGCGGCGGGCGCGTAGTCGATCGGGACGAACGCGAGCTCGTCGAGCCAGGAGGTCAGCTGGCCGTCGGGCGTGACGTAGCCCGCGGCCTCGCTCGACCCCATCGCGATCCCGAGGAGCCCGCCGGCGCCCGACAGCATCGAGCCGGCGAGCGCCGTGACCTCGCCGTCGTTGACGACGACGAACGGGATCCCGTTCCAGGCGTGCCTGAGCTCGTCGAACAGGCCGCGCACGCGCGACTCGAACAGCGGCCGTGGGACCGCCCGGAACAGCGATGCGGCCCTCACCTCGTTGTCGACGTAGACCCCCGCGGCGCTCCCGCCGATCGCGTCCACGCGCGGCATGTGCGCGGCCGCCGAGCGCAGCGCGTCCATGACCTGGTCGAAGTGCCACTGCGGGTCGGGCTGGTGCGACGGATCCCAGACGATCTCCTCGCTGAACACCACCTCGCCGTCGACGACCGCCGCGACCTTGCGGTCGCTCGCACCGAGATCGAAGCCGATCCGACAGCCGTCGAGATGGCGTCCGAGCGACGACGTGGACGCCCGCGACACGGGGAAGTCCGACCGCGGCGCCGCGACGACCTCGAACGGGGCGAGGAAGAGCTCCTCCCCCATCATGTGCGCGTCGAACCGGCCCGTCGGCGTCTCCTCGAAGTGGAGGCGCAGGGCCCGGACGAGCCCGTCCGGCCCGTCGATCCACACGCGGTTGCCGCCGCGGGACCACAGCAGGAACTTCACGAGCCGCTCGACGAACGCGTGGCTGGCGGCGGCCTCTGGGTGCTCGTCCGGGAAGACGAGCGTCTCGCGTGTCGACACCGTCCCGCCCGGCTGCTCGACCGCGACCGCCACAGGCACGCCCTCGCCGAAGACGGCGATCGCCGCGGCCATCGCGCGACGGGCGATCGCGGCGGGCCGGAACCGGGGGTCCAGCGGCGGCTGCACCCGTGGCGCGACCAGGTACGAGCGGAGGTCGGCAACCAGGTGCTCCTTCGTCCCCATGCTGTTGCTCCTGTCCTCCGTCCCTTGCGGCCGGGCACGCCTGATCGACAGCCCGGTCGCGTGCGGTCAGCGCGTCAGCGTGACCTTCGTGATGTTCCTGGGCGTCTCGGTGTCCAGCCCGCGGGCGCGGGCCAGGTGATAGGCGAACAGCTGGGCCGGCACGATCGCGACGAGCGGAGAGAGCCACTCGGGCACGACGGGCAGCGCGACGACGTCGCCGAGGCCCTCGACCTCGGGCGCGTCGGAGAGGACGAGCAGGTTCGCCCGCTGGTCGTGCAGGCGGCGCAGCAGCTCGAGCATGCCGGGCAGCGCCGGGCCCTGTGTCGCGACCGCGAGCACGGGGAAGCCCGGCTCGACGAGCGCGATCGGGCCATGCTGGAAGTCGGCCGCGGAATACGGGTCGGCGAGCAGGTAGGCGAGCTCCTTGAGCTTGAGCGCCCACTCGCGAGCCGTGGCGTAGTGGAGGCCACGCGCCAGGACCACCGTGCGGTCCTCGGTCGCGCGCGCGGCCGCGAGCGCGGCCACGCGGCCCTCCTCGAGCAGCGCTGCACGGATCGCGTCCGGGACGGCTCGCAGCTGGACCGCCGACTCGTCGTCGCCGCTGAGCGCGGACGAGAGCATGGCGAGGATCGCGATCTCGGCCAGGTATGTCTTGGTCGCCGCGACCGCCCGTTCCGGGCCCGCGTCGAGCGTGACCACGTGCTCCGCCGCCTGGGCCAGCTCCGAGCCGGGCTCGTTCGTGATCGCGGCGGTCAGCGCGCCCTGGCGCCGCGCGTGCTCGAGCACCGCCACGACGTCGGGCGAACGCCCCGACTGCGAGATGCCGAGCACGGCCGCGTTCCGCAGCCGCGGCCCCGTGCCGTAGACCGAGACGAGCGACGGGGCCGCGAGCGCGACCGGGAGCCGGTTGCGCAGACCGAGCACGTACTGGCCGTAGATCGCGGCGTGGTCGGACGTCCCACGCGCGGCGATCAGGACCAGGTCGACGTCCCGTTCTCGGATCGCGCGCGCAAGCTCGCGCACCGGCGCCATCGACGTCTCGAGCAGCCGCTCGACGACACCCGGTTCCTCCCCCAGTTCGGATCTCATGGTCATGAGAGTGTCTCCATTGAGGCGACGTCCAGCCGATCGGGCGACGACGGAACGGGAACGACCGCTTCGCGCCGCCCAGGAAGAACGGGATCAGATAAGCGCGTCGAACGGCATCTCCGTGTCGGTCCACCTCGGGGCCCGGTCCGGCGACGTTGTCCAACGACTGGACCAGCCAGAGCATAGGGTCCTCATCAGGAGGCTGGACTTGCTCTTCTCCGAGCGGCGCGGGCGACGGGGGAGCGCGACGAGCTGAGGTCGGGATGCCACGAGGCCGGCTCGGCTCGGGGGCGCGTCGGTTCCGGCCGGCCTCTTCTCGGCTGGCGCGAGTCATGCCGGGGTCGAGCGAAGGCGCGACTCGCGGATCGGCAGGCAGGCGAGCGCGGCCACGACGAACGACGCGGCCATGATCCAGAACGTGAGCGGAAGCCCGTGCGCCTCCCCCGCCGCGTCGATGACGAACCCGAACACGGCGGACCACAGGGAGCCCACGCCGAACGCGAGCGTGAAGTAGAGCGAGAACGACACGTCGCGCAGGTGGGCGGGCGCGATGTCCGCGAGCAGCGACTGCAGCTGCGGGCTTTCGACGAACCCGAAGGCGCTGAGCAGCACGATCGCCACCCAGAGCCAGCCGACATGCGTCCCGGCGAGCGCGAACAGCGCGATCGATACGGCGCCGGCGAGGTAGGCCCCGACGATGACGGGCTTCCGGCCGACCCGGTCGGACAGCCAGCCGGCCACGAGCGGTGTGGGCACGCTGCCGGCGAGGAACACGGCGTACATCACGCCGACCGACGACGGGCCGAGGTTCGCGACGCGCGCCAGGTACAGCGGCACGAACAGGTTGAGGATGCCGAGGCCGCGTCCCCCGGCGGCGACCATCGACGCGAGGTAGACCCACAGCACGTCGCGGTCGCGCAGGATGGCCGCGAAGCCCGAGCGCAGGGTCCCGCCGGCGCGCGCCGCGGCCCGGTCGGCGCCGGATTCGCGGATGAGCGGCACCATCGCGAGGGCGATCAGGATGGCGGGCACGCCGAACAGCACGACGGTGATCCGCCAGCCGACACCCGCCAGCAGCCACGTCCCGATGAGCGGGATCGTGATCGTGCCGACGTTGCCACCGGCGATGTGTGCGCTGATCGCAAACCCGCGGCGCTCCGGCGGGAACTGCTCCGAGAGCAGTGCGTTGCCGACGGGATGCTGCGGCGACCCGCCGACCTTCGACAGCACGTTCGCGATCGAGAACCCGACGAACGACGGGGCGAGGGCCTGCGCCGCCATGCCGCTGCCGAACAGGACGCCCCCGGCGACGAGGATGCGCTTGCGCGAGACGACCCGGGTGAGCCCGCTGTACGTGAGCTGGAAGAACCCGGCCGTGAGGCTCCCGAGCGCGGTGAGGAACGCGATCTGCGCCGCGCCGACGTGGTACTCCTCGATGATCACGAGATAGACGAGGGGCAGGATCGCGGCCTGGGCGTGGTTGACGGCGTGCGCGACCGCGAGCAGCCCGAGGGTCAGGCGCGGGCGGACGCCGACATCGCCCGGGGACGACGTGGCGCTGGCATGGGGTGTTGCGGGCGACGCACCACGCGAGACGGGCCACGCACGACCCGCTGCGGGCGGTGCCGCGCCGGCGGCTTGCGTGGTCACGTCCGCCCGCCCGGAGCCGTGCTGGCGCGGCGTGGTCGGCGCGGGCATCGCGACGGGGGCGTCGTGCGACGCGCGAGGGACCGAGGGTGGCACGGGACCGACTCGCTCCTCCGGTCGACCCGCTAGCCGCCGTACTGGCTGACGGCCGCAACCAGCGCCGCGGGAGACGTTCCCGGACCGACACGCATGCGCGGCACGGTGAAGCGTCCGGCGTAAGACTCGCCTGCCCCGTACACCGTCGTCGCCGCAAGCTCGTATCCATCCTGCGCGAGGATCGGCAGGTCCTGCGCGCTCCAGTTCCCGTACGGGTAGGCGAGCGTGACGGGCGCGACGCCCGTCCATTGCCGGATGACACGGCCTGCGTCGGCGATCTCGGACTGCGCGGTCGCCGGCGGCACGATCCCGAGGCCGACGTGATGCACCGTGTGGTTCGCGATCTCGTCGCCGGCGCGGGTCAGCGCGCAGAGCTCGGGGCCGGTGAAGAACGCGCCGATCCCGATCCTGTCGGTGATCACGAAGAACGTGCCGACGTAGCCGTACTGCCTGAACACCGGCAGCACGTAGTTGTAGCCGTCGCTGTAGCCGTCGTCGAACGTGATCACGAGCGTGCGCGGCGGCTCCGGGACCCCGGCAGCGAGGTCGGCGCCGAGCTGCCGGAACGTGACGGTGTGCCAGCCGGCCGCGTGCAGGGCCGCCATCTGCGCCGCGAACAGGGTAGGCGGCACGACCAGGCTCGGCAGTGAATCGCCCATGCGCGAGAGCGGCACGACGCGGTGGTACATCAGGACGGGCACGTGCTCGACCAGCGCGGTGTTGCGCCACACGATGGGCCTGGCCGGAGCCTGCGGCTGGGAAGCGGAGCCGGTCGTCGTCGCGGGCGAACTCGTCGGCCCGGGGCTGGTCGGCGTGCAGGCCGGCGCCGGGACGGCGCGCGCCACGGACCCGACGGTGGTGCGGCCCAGCTGGCTCGGCGGCGCGGGTCGGGATGACGGGACGCCGGCGGCTGCCGACGCCTGGCCGGAAGCCCGGTTCGCGGTGG
>JAKAAV010000195.1 GCA_021802185.1 Chloroflexota bacterium
GCGTCGGTACACGACCGAGATCAGCCTGATCATCGGCCCCGAGCGCGACATCCCGGCCCCGGACGTCAACACCAACGCCCAGACGATGTCCTGGATCATGGACACGTACTCGATGCATGCCGGGCACACCGTGCCCGGATGCGTGACGGGCAAGCCGGTGTCGCTGGGCGGATCGGTCGGCCGCAAGGAGGCGACCGGCCGCGGCGTCACGTTCACCCTCGAGGCTGCGGCACAGGCGCTCGGAGAGAAGCTCGCCGGGCAGCGCGTCGTCATCCAGGGCTTCGGCAACGTCGGGTCGTACTTCGCCGACTCCGTCCGGCACGACGGCGTGAAGATCATCGCGATCGGCGACGCCTACGGCGCGGTCGCGAACGAAAACGGTATCGACGTGCCGACCGCGATGCGGTACGGGCAGGCGACGGGCTCGATCCGCGATCTGCCCGGAACGCACCCGGTCGATCCGGCCGGGCTGCTCGAGATGGACTGCGAGATCCTGGTGCCCGCGGCCCTCGAGAACCAGCTGACCGCGGAGAACGCGGGCAACGTCAAGGCGCACATCGTCGCCGAGGGCGCGAACGGGCCGACGACTCCGGACGCGGACCGCGTGCTCCACGAGAAGGGCGTGTTCCTGATCCCCGACGTGCTGTGCAACGCCGGCGGCGTGACGGTCAGCTACTTCGAGTGGGTGCAGGCGCTGAACCGCGACCGGTGGGACGAGGCGACAGTCAACGCCAAGCTCCGATCGATCATGCTGACCGCCTTCGACGAGGTCCTCACGATGAGCCGGCGGGAGGATGTCGACATGCGGACGGCGGCCTACCTGCTGGCGGTCGAGCGCGTGGCGGACGCGACGTCGCAGCGCGGCATCTATCCCTGATCGCCGGGCGTCGGTCCCTGACCGACTCCGGATGGCGGACTGACTCTGGACGGGGCCCGGCGCGGCCGGCTCCGGGTCGCCGACGGCCCCTCTCGTCCGGGTACCGCCTCCATGCCGTCCGGTCGGGTGGGGGCCATCGCACCCGCGCGGCCCCTCCCGGATCGGGCCGTCCGGCTCTTCGGGTTCGGGTCGCCCGGCGTATAGTCGCCGCCGAGACGACCATGCGGCCACGCACCGGCGCCGGTTCGGGCGAATGCCCGGGCCTGGCGGGCCGGACGAGTCCCAATCCTGCCGCAGGGCGTCGACCACGGAGGACGTGCGCCAGATGGCGACCGAGCAGATCGGCGCGATCAACGCCTGGGCGGTGGCCCAGCAGCAGTTCGACCTCGCCGCCGAGAAGCTGAACCTCGATCCCGGGCTTCGCGGAGTGCTCCGCGAGCCCCGCCGCGAACTCACGGTCCACTTCCCGGTGAAGATGGACGACGGCACCGTTCGCGTCTTCACCGGCTACCGCGTCCAGCACAACCTCTCGCGCGGCCCCGCCAAGGGCGGCATCCGCTACCACCAGGACGTCTCGCTCGACGAGGTCAAGGCCCTCGCGATGTGGATGACCTGGAAATGCGCGGTGGTCGGCATCCCGTACGGCGGCGGCAAGGGCGGCGTGATCGTCGACCCGAAGAAGCTGAGCCGGCGGGAGGTCGAGGGGCTCACTCGCCGCTTCGCGACCGAGATCAGCCTGATCATCGGCCCCGAGCGCGACATCCCGGCCCCGGACGTCAACACCAACGCCCAGACGATGTCCTGGATCATGGACACGTACTCGATGCACGTCGGGTACACCGTCCCGGCCGTCGTCACAGGCAAGCCGATCAGCCTCGGCGGGTCCGAGGGCCGCAACGAGGCGACCGCGCGCGGCGCGGTCTACTGCGTCGTCGAGGCCGCGAAGCACCTCAACCTCGACCTGAACCACGCAAAGGTGGTCGTGCAGGGCTTCGGCAACGCCGGCTCGATCGCGGCCCAGCTCATGGTCCTCGAAGGCTCGACGGTCATCGCGGTCTCCGACTCGCAGGGTGGCATCCGCAACGACGCCGGGCTCGACGTCGAGCGCGTGATCCAGTGGAAGCAGGAGCACGGCACCGTCGTCGGGTTCCCCGGCGCGACTCCGGTCTCGAACCAGGCGATCCTCGAGATCCCCTGCGACGTCCTCATCCCGGCCGCGCTCGAGAACCAGATCACGGGCAAGAACGCCGGCCGCATCCAGGCGAAGATCATCGCCGAGGCCGCGAACGGCCCGACGACGCCCGACGCGGACGCGTCGCTGTACGAGCGCGGGGTCTTCCTGATCCCCGACATCCTGTGCAACGCCGGCGGCGTCACGGTCAGCTACTTCGAGTGGGTCCAGGATCTCAACCGCGACCACTGGAGCGAGGCGATCGTCAACGCCAAGCTCAAGGAGATCATGACCAGGGCGTTCGGCGAGACGCTCGCGCTCTCGCTGAAGCACGAGGTCAACATGCGGACCGGCGCGTACCTGCTCGCGGTCGATCGCGTCGCGCAGGCCACCGCGATGCGCGGCCTGTACCCCTGATCGACTGACACCGTCGCGAACCTTCGAACCGCCGCCGGCCATGCCGGCGGCGGTTCCGTGTCAGATTCACTGAGCAACCACACGCGCTCCGGCCGCGCCATGGCCGGGTGCTACCATCCGCGGCGATGCTCGACCACGAAGAGAAGTTCCTGTTCAAGGAGGAGATCCTCCAGCTGTCGAACGCGCTCGCGGAACCCGGCGCGCTCGACAACGTCGAGGACCTGCTCACCGACGTCATCACGAGCCCGCGGTTCGACTCCGAGGTGTTCACGCTCGAGCGATCCCTGCAGGTCATGCTCGGGCCGCGCGCCGGCACGACGCTGGTCGGGCTGCTGACCGTGGCGCCCGAGGTGTTCGACGAGGTCGCCGAGGTCCGGATCCCGGCCGAAGTGCAGGAGCGCCTGGTCGCGTGGCGGGCGCGCTTCGGGCTCGCGATCGACAACGCGCTGAACTTCCTGAACAACCCGGACGGGATCCAGGGCCACAACTTCAGCACGCAGATCGTCCATGTCGACGACCGGCGCGTGCTCCAGGGCCGGCTGACGCTCGTGCGCTACAACAACGAGCCGCAGTTCTTCGTCGCCGACGCGAGCGTGCTGTACAGCCTCGTCGCGGACGTCCTCGAGCGGCTCGGGCCGCACAGCGAGGTCGACACGGTCGACACCGAGACCGTCACGCGGCTCAAGGACGCGATCGCCCTGGTCGAGCGACGGACCGTCCCGCGCGAGCGCGCGTGACCGCCCACTCCGCCTGAGCTCGCGCGGAGGACCCCTGGCCACGCCCGCCGGCGCCGTGCGCCGCATCTATCTCGCCGCGACCGGGATGAACCGCGGCAAGACGACGACCTCGATCGGGCTGCTTGCCGCCCTCATCGGTCGCGGGCTCGACACCGGGTTCACGAAGCCGGTCGGGCAGCGTTACGCGCTCGTCGACGGCATCCCGGCCGACGAGGATGCGATTCTCGTCCGTGCCGTCTACGGCCTGCCCGATTCGCTGTCGGTCATGAGCCCGGTGCACATCCCGCGCGGGTTCACCCGTGCGTACATCCGCGGCGACGTCGTCGAGGACCTCGGCGACAGGATCCGATCCGCGTTCGAGACCGTTGCGCAGGGGCGCGACATGGTGCTCGTCGAGGGCACCGGGCACGCCGGAGTCGGCGCGGTCATCGGGCTGTCGAACGCGCAGGTCGCGGGCATGCTGAACGCGCGGGCGGTCATCGTGAGCGAGGGTGGGGTCGGCCGCCCGATCGACGAGATCGTGCTCAACCGGGCGCTGTTCGCGCGGCACGGCGTCGAGGTCGTCGGCGCGATCGTCAACAAGGTCGACGTGGAGGCCCAGCCGTCGCTGCCGTCCGTGCTCGAGGCCGGCCTCGCCCGGCACGGCATCCCGCTGCTCGGCGTGCTGCCATACCGGCCGCTCCTCTCGAACCCCACGCTGTCCATGCTCTGCGAGCAGCTCAAGGGCGAGGTGCTGCACCAGGGCCCGGACCTGGACCGGCCGATCGACCGGATCGAGATCGGCGCGATGCAGGCGGGGCACCTGCTCGACCGGCTCGGACCCGCGAGCCTGCTGATCCTGCCGGGCGACCGCGAGGATCTCGTGCAGGCGATCGTCACGGTGACCCTCATGGGCGGCCCTGCGGGGCGGGCGGCCGAGGTCTCGGCGTCGGCGACGGGCACGGCCGGGACCCGCGTCGCGGGCGATTCGCACCCGGGCGTCGGCGGGCTCGTCCTCACGGGCGACCACGAGCCCGCTCCCAGGGTCGTCGCCGCCATCCGTTCCGCCGACATCTTCGCGATGCGGGTCGCCGAGGACACGTATCGCGTCGCCTCAGAGGTGCACGACCTGCTCGTCAAGACGCACCCGGAGGACCGCGACAAGATCGCCCTGATCCAGTCGATCGTCGCCGACAGCCTCGACGTCGACCGGATCCTGGAGCTTGCCCGACCGTCCGACTGACGGCGGCCTCTGCGTCAACGGCGTCCGCGGCGGCGGGCGCGACGGTGTGCGGCACCGCGCCGCCCGGTCCGGCCGACCGGCGGGCCCTCAGCCGATCGGCTGGCAGTCGATCAGGCGGGCCGACGGGAACCGGACGGCAAGGCTGAGGAGCGCGGGCCCGTCGACGATGTCCAGCTCGCGCAGCGTCTCCGCGTCCGCGACGCTCACGTAGTCGGGCGCGCCCATCGGCGCCTCGCCGAGCACGTCGCGCATCCCGCGCCGCAGCCGCTCGGCGTCGCGCTCTCCGCGTTCGAATTCGCCGGCAGCCGCGCGCAGGGCGCGCGAGAGGACCGGGGCGGCGGCGCGTTCGGGTGGCGTCAGGTACGCGTTCCGCGACGACAGGGCCAGCCCGTCGGGCTCGCGGACCGTGGGCACGATCGACAGCGCGACCGGCAGCCCCAGGTCGCGCACGATGTGCCGGATCACGACCGCCTGTTGTCCGTCCTTCTGCCCGAAGTACGCGCGATCCGGTCGCACGAGATCGAGCAGGATCGTGACGACCGTGGCGACGCCACGGAAGTGTCCGGGCCGGGCGGCACCCTCGAGGACGGCGGCGAGCGGACCC
>JAKAAV010000196.1 GCA_021802185.1 Chloroflexota bacterium
GCGCGTCGACGTCACGACGATACGACGTCGAGCAGCGGGCCTCCTCTGCTATCTCCTCACACGCAAGGGGCACTTGGCTGCCCGCGATCAGGTGCTGGACGCCCTGTGGCCAGAGACGGACCCCGCAGCCGCGCTGAACTCTCTGAATCAGACGCTGTACTTCCTTCGCCGCGAGATCGAGCCTGGTTACGACGATGACCTTTCGGCGCAGTACGTCCATTTCGAGTCTGACGTGGTTTGGCTTGATCAGGAGCTCGTCGAGGCAGAGAGCGTCCGGTGGCACGACCGAGCGAGCGCGGTCCTCTCCCGACTCGAGGATCTGAACGTCGCCATCGAGGCACTGAAGCTCTATCGAGGCCGGTTTGCAACCGAGTTCGAGTACGAGGAGTGGGCGGCGAGCTGGCGGGAGTTGCTGCACGGGCAGTACTTGCACCTCGCGGAGACAGTCGTGGGGCTCCTCATCCAGGCGAATCGGCTAGTCGAGGCCGCTGATGTCGCGGTCGCCGTCCTTCGAGTCGATTCGGATGCCGACTACCTGGAGCGAGAGTTGATCTGGCTGTACGGGGCGCTTGGCGCGAGGTCCGCTGCAGCCGAGCAGTACGCGCATTACGCGGTCACTCAAAGGACGGCGTTGGGGGTCGAGCCACCCTCGCTTGAGGAGATCGTCGGCGCGGCTAGGCAATGATGCGTATTGACCCTCTTGAGCGCGGCCTCCTATAGTCCGGGCACCTCTTGGTACTTCGGTACTCCGAGGCAGATGTCAAGACGCTCGGAACGCGCTGAAGCCTCACCTGAATTGGGCACTTTGGGTGAGTGCTGAGCGAGTAGTGCAACCGACCGACGGCAACGTCCGGTCGGTTTTCGTGTCTTCAGGACGCGAGGGCCGCCAACGAGCGTAGGTGGCAGGCTATGGCAATCAAGTCCTGGTAGAGCAGCGATTAGGCGACTAGGTTCTCTCCACTGAGGCGATCCCGGATGCGAGGTCAGCTTGCGCTGCGAGCCGTTTCGCTCTTGACACTGCTCGCCATCATCATTGCTGGAGGCGCTGGCGTCCGTCCGTTTTGAGTGGCTCAACTCGGCGACGCTCAGCACCGTCCCACTGGGCGTCCTCCTAGCGAAAGCCGCAGCAATTGTCTAGATCGCTGAAGGTGCTAGTGATGGCCGTCGTTACGACGGCCATCATTGTTGTGTTCTCCGCGTTGATCCTTTGGCCTCTGCCGTCCTCAGTGCGGGGCTGGATGGGGGTCGGCTACTGGACCGCTCTGGCGCTGCTCGCGCAGGCATTCCCCGTCCGGATGCCGAGGGGTGCTGTCGTCAGCGTCGTCACAGGGCCGATACTCGCCGCTTGTGCAGTGGGCGGTCCGGCGGCGGCTGCCGTCGTCGCCACCATTGGCACGACTGAGTGGCGCGAGATCCGTGGGCGGATCCCTTGGTACGGCACCCTCTACAACCACGCCGAGATCGCGATCCCCGCTGTTGTCGCGGCTTTGGTCTTCCAGGCGGTGAACGGGGCGCGATTCGACGCCACGCCGCGATCACTAGTGGCCGTGGGTGTAGCAGGACTCGTGTTCTTTGTCTTCAACGCAGGGTTGGCCTCGGCGGTTGTCATCCTCAGAGACAGGGTCGCCCCCACGGCGGTGCTCACTGGCGACCTGCGTCTGGTCGCCGGAAACCTCCTCGGGATGACGCCGCTGGCGTGGCTCATCGCGGTCGTCTGGTCGATCGAGTGGTGGGGCGTCGTCCTGTTCGCGTTGCCGTTGTACTCGACGCGGGCCGCGTACCAGGCGACCGTCCAGCTCCGCGACATGTTCACCCAGACCGTCCGGGCCCTGGCCTCGGCCATCGACAAGCGGGACCCGTTCACGGCGCACCACTCGGAAAACGTCCAGGCCATCGCCGTCGAGATCGGACGCGTGATGCGCTGCAGTGAGGCGGAGCTGGAGGCGCTGGAGTGGGGCGGTCTCCTGCACGACATCGGGAAGATCGGCGTCCGCGACGACGTGCTGCTGAAGCAGGACAAGCTCACCCGCGACGAGCGGATCAAGATGAACCTGCACCCGGTGCTGGGTTACGACATCATCAAGCCGGTCGAGCGCCTCCAGCCCGAGCTGCCGATCATCCTTCACCACCACGAGTGGTACAACGGGTCGGGATACCCGGATCACCTCGTCGGCGAGGCGATCCCGAAGCTCGCCCGGATCCTCCACGTCGCCGACGCCTTCGAGGCGATGACCGCGATGCGGCCATACCGGATGCGGCCGCTCACGCCGGAGCAGGCGCTGGCCGAGCTGCGCAAGTACGCGGGCATCCAGTTCGATCCGGACGTCCTCGAGGCGTTCACCCGCACCGACCGCATGGCCGGCGTGGCGGATCCCGGCAAACCATCAACAGAAGCCTCGCTCCCCCCGCTGGTCGCACGCCTTGCGGCAAGGGCTCGCGCCGCGGGACACGCGGGCGACCATTCGGCTGCCGATGCCCGCTGACCGCACAGTGCGGTCCGGCCGTGCGTCCCCGCGTCGCGGCGCCGGTGACAGAGCCGTCAGCGGGCGCTTCGACGTCAGCGGCACCTGAGGCGTGATCGTCGCGGTCGTCATCGCGTTCGCGCTCGGCCTGCTGGCCGGTGGCCGGATCGAGAACCTGGGCCGGATCCAGCTTCGGTACGGTGCCTTTCTGTTCGGCGCGATCCTTCTCCGATACGGGACGGAGGCCGCGATCCGCTATGGCATCTCTCCGGTGGCCGACTTCCGCCTCCCTATCTACGCGCTCACGTTCGCCAGCGTCGGCGCGATCCTGTACGCGAACCGCGGCCAGCCCGGGCTGATCGTCGCCTCCGCCGGGGTCGTCGCGAACGGCCTGGCGATCGTCCTGAACGGCGGGTGGATGCCGGTGTGGCCGCCGGCGCTCCAGCTCGTCGGGATGACGTCGGCGGATCTCGCGGTCTCCTTCCACCGGCTGCTGCCGGCGGAGCTCGGCGGTGAGTTCCTGGTCCGCGGCGGCCCGTTCGGCGACCTCATCCCGATCCCCATCCCGATCCTGACGAACGTGATGAGCATCGGCGACGCGTTCATCGCCGCCGGGCTGGCCTGGTACGTCTTCGCGACCCTGGTCGCACCCGAGCAGGAAACGGCGGCAGCGGAGGACGAGGCGCTCGGAGCGGAGATCGCGCCGTCGGGTGCCGAGCTGGCGGGTGGGCTTCCCCCGGTCCCCGCCGGATCCGGGTTCGCGTCGATGACGCGGGCTTCGGACGCGGGCTTCGGCCGCTCCGGAATGCCGCCGGGCGCGGACAGGACGAGCGTCTCGTGGCCTGGAGCCCGACCGGGAGACCTTCGCGAGCGGCAGTGGGGGGAGCTCCAGGCACGGTCCGCGGCGGCCGTCCTGTCGCGTCCCGTGCTCCTTGGCGGCCCCACGAGCGGCGTCGCGTTCCAGCCGGACGTGCTGCCGCGGCCTCTCGCGCCACTCGAGCCTGGGGAGACGCACAAGCCCGCCGGAACTCCCGCTTCGCCGGCCACGCCGGAACCCGCGATCGCGATGGCGGCGGCGTCGGCCGTTTCCACGGCGGCCGCGATCGTCGCGCCGGCGGTCGCCAAGCCTGCGCCGGCCTTCGGTGCGTCCGCCACGGGCCGCGTCCCGGCGCTGCCGCTCCCCGCGCGCCCGAGCCACGGGGTCCGCGCGCGCTTCGCGACGCACCCGTACGTCCGCCTCGCACTGGACGCCCGTTTCTCGGCGCTGTGGATCGGGCAGACGATCAGCCTCCTCGGTGACCGCCTGAACCAGATCGCGCTGGGCGTGCTCGTCCTGTCGATCACCGGATCCACGCTCGACGTCGGCCTGACGTTCCTGGCGGCGACGTTGCCGAACCTACTGTTCGGCCCATTTGCGGGCGCGTTCGTCGACCGGTGGGACCAGCGACGGGTGATGGTCGCGAGCGACCTCGCACGCGCGGGTCTTGTCCTGCTCATCCCGCTGGCCGCGGAGCACACCATCCTGCTCGTCTACCCGATCGTGTTCGCCGTCACGACCGTCAGCATCTTCTTCCGTCCTGCCCGATCCGCCGTCATCCCGCGGATCGTCCGCGCCGAGGATCTGACGCCGGCGAACGCGGCCATGTACACGGCGGAGACGATCGGGGACCTGGCCGGCTATCCCCTCGCCGGCCTGTTCGTCGCGTTCCTCGGGAGCGCGCTGACTCTCGCCTTCTGGTTCGACGCCGCCTCGTACCTCGTGAGTGCCCTGCTGATCGCGTCGCTCACGATCCCGCCCGTCGTCCGCGCGGCCGGCCCCGCGGTGGCGGGCACGCTCGACCGCTACCTGGGTGAGATCGGGGCGGCGTGGCGCTTCCTGCGGGCGGACGCGCCGCTCCTCCAGAACACGATCATCAGCGGGATCGCCCAGCTGGCCGCCGGCGCCACCGTCGCGCTGAGCGTCGTCTACGCACGCGACGTCCTCGACGGGACGGTCATCCCGTACCCCCAGAGCTACGCCGCGATCGATCTGTTGATCGGCGTCGGGAGCCTCGCCGGAGGCATCGCCATCGGCGCGGTCGGATCGCGCTGGCGAAAGGGACGCCTCGTCGTCGCCGGGTACATCGGACTGGGTGTCGCGACGATGCTCCTCGGCATGACGAGGAACGAGGTGGTCGCGCTCGCGCTGGCCGCCGGCGCCGGCGTCGCCAACATGGTCTTTCTCATCCCGACGCAGACGCTCTTCGCCGAACGGACGCCGCAGGAGCTCATGGGCCGCGTGGTCGGGATCCGGTTCAGCATGGTGCTCGGCCCGCTCACGCTCGCCATGGCCGCGAGCGGCCTGCTCGCCCAGTTCGTCGGCGTCCCGGCCGTGTTCGTTTCGTTCGGGTTGGTCACCGCGCTCGCCGGGCTCGTCGGCCTGCTGCTGCCGGCAGTAAGGGACATCTGACCGAGCCGCGCGGCCAAGGTGAAGGCCTTCACGCCATCAGGCAGCACGCCGCAGATGCCCAGCCCGTCACGTTGCTGACTCGGTCACCACGCGCGCCGGGCGAGCGGCG
>JAKAAV010000197.1 GCA_021802185.1 Chloroflexota bacterium
TGAAACGAGACCAGATGGCAAGAAGGCTGGCCGCGGTCCTCGCGGTCACCTCGATCATCGGGGCATGCTCCTCCGCCGGCGCCTCGACGGCCCCGACGGCGGCCACGCAGCCGTCCACCGCGGCCGTGACGCAGGCGGCCCCGTCGGTTGCTCCGGCTTCTGCCGCGGCGACCGCCGCCGCCTCGACCGGTGCCGCCAGCGCCGCCGCCCTCTCGGCGGGTAGCTACAAGATCGGCTACTCGAACGCGGCCGGTGTCGGCAACGGGTTCCGGGAGGAGCAGGTCTGCACCGCGAAGGCCCAGTGGAAGGCGTACGGCGGCTCTTCGTCAGCCCTCACCGTCATCCACCGCAACACCGACGCCGCGGGCCAGGCATCCGACATCCGCAGCCTTATCGCGAAGGGCGTCAACGCGATCGTCTTCAATCCGAACGACCCGAACGCCCTCAACCCGGCCCTCGCGGAAGCGCACTCGGCCGGCATCGTCACCGTCTCCGTCGACTCCTATGTGACCGATCCGAACACCTGGAACCTGTACAACAACCAGGTCATGTATGCGGAGCTCGGCGCGAAGTGGCTGTTCGACCAGCTCGGCGGCAAGGGCACCGTCTGGTATACCCGCGGCCTCGCCGGCAACCCCGCCGATGACGACCGCAACACCGGGTTCCAGGCCGTCCTCAAGCAGTACCCGGGCATCAAGGTCGTCCCGAACGACCAGGGCGTCTTCACGGGCTGGGATCCGGCCACCACCACCCGGATCACCAACGACTTCATCCAGAGCGGCCAGTACGACAAGATCAACGGCATCTGGGCGTCCGGCATGGGCAAGCAGATCGTCGACGCGATCAAGGCGGCCGGCAAGAAGTACGTGCCGATCGCAGACGCCGACATCGGCGGGTTCGTCAACCAGCTCCTCGACACCAAGGACTTCCCGGGCCTCACGGGTGCAGCCGTGACCAACACGGCGTCCGTCGGCGGCGCGGGCATCACGCTGGCGCTGAAGCTCCTCAACCATCAGCCCGTGCAGGCCGACCCGAATGCGGGTCACCCCAACACGGTTCTCCTGACCCCCCAGATCCTCGACAACACGACCGCGCAGGGCCGTGCCGACCTGCAGAAGTGGGTCTCGGTGCCCGGCCTGAACGCGCTGTGGCCACTCAGCCTTTCTATCCCGGGCTGGACAACGTACGATCCGAACACGGTGCCTGCCACCTGCAGCGGCGGCTGACCGGGGTCTCGGGTGACGACTCTGAGGGATGCCGGCCCAGGCCGGCATCCCTCGTATCCGCACCGATTCTCGAATGGGAGCATGACGATCGCCACCTCCGGCCTCGTGCTCGAGGCGACCGGAATCTCGAAGACGTACGGCGCCGTGGTGGCGCTGAAGTCCGCCTCGCTGGCCGTCCGCCCGGGCGAGGTGCATGCCCTCATGGGGGCCAACGGCGCAGGAAAGAGCACGCTCGTCAAGATCCTGACGGGGGCCGTCCGGCCCGATGGCGGCAGCATCGCCGTGCGGGGGCGCCAGCGGACCGTCCACTCGCCGGCCGAGGCACGACACGGCGGCCTGGTGTCCGTGTACCAGGATCCCGCGATCATCCCCGACCTCGACATCCGCGCGAACCTCCGCCTGACCGAGACCCCGCTCGAGCCGTTCCGGCACTGGCTCGCCGAGTTCGGCCTCGCGGACCTCGATCTGTCGAGCCTGGCGCGGCGCCTGCCGCTCGCCTCGCTCCGGGTCATCGACCTCGCCCGGGCGCTCGCGATCGAGCCGGACGTCCTGATGCTCGACGAGATGACGGCCGCGCTCCCGGCGAACCTGACCGAGCGCGTGCTCGAGGTGATCGGCGGCATGCGGGGCGGCGATCGCTCCGTCGTGTTCATCTCGCACCGGATGAGCGAGATCGGCTCGGTCTGCGATCGCGCGACCGTCCTGCGCGAAGGCGAGACCGTCGGCGTGGTCGACGTGAGCGCAGGATCCGAGGAGCGGATCGTCGACCTCATGCTCGGCCAGATCGTCGAGCACTCGATGCCCCAGGCGGAGCATGCCGCGCAGCGGCAGGACGGGGACCGCACGCCGCGCCTCTCGGTGCAGGCCCTGAGCCAGGGAACGAAGCTCCACGACGTCTCGTTCGACCTGCACGCAGGCGAGGTCCTCGGCGTGGTCGCGCTCGAGGGGCAGGGCCAGGACGAGCTCTTCCAGGTCCTGTCCGGCGGGAAGCGCCCGAGCAGCGGCCAGATCGTCGTCGACGGCACGAGCGTCTCGTTCCGGCATCCGGCAGATGCCATCCGAGCCGGACTCGTCTACGTCGCCGCCGACCGCGCCGAGGCGCTCCTCATGCAGCGCTCCGTGCGGGAGAACATCGCGCTGCCGTTCATCGCGCGCATCGGCAGGTGGGGACTGATCGACCTGCATCGTGAACGCCGCACGGTGGACGAAGCCGTCTCGCGCCTGCAGATCGACGCCCGGGCGGGCAACGAGGTCCGCCGGCTCTCCGGCGGCAACCAGCAGAAGGTGACGATCGCACGCTGGGTCGCGGGCGGCGTCCACACCATGCTCTGCTTCGACCCGACCCGTGGCATCGACATCCGGACGAAGCAGCAGATCTACGTGCTGCTCCGCGAGCTGGCGGAGGCCGGCGCCGCGGTGCTCCTGTACACGTCGGAACTGAAGGAGGTGCAGCTCGTCTGCGACCGTGCGATCGTGATCTTCGGCGGGCAGGTCGTGGCCGAGATCGATCGCGCCGACGCGGATGAAGCGACCCTCCTGCACGCTGCCTATCACCTCCAGTCCGGGGCGGCGCTGCCGGAGGAGCTGGCCGCGACTGCCGTCGTGGCGACCGGCGGCGAAGAACCGGCCGCCGCGACCCACGAGCCGGAGGTTCCCGCATGACCGCGCTGGCCGTCACGACCCGACGGCGCAATCCCGACCTTGCCGAGTGGGCTCGTCGCGACTCCTGGACGATCGGGCTCATCGTCCTGCTCGGCCTCCTGCTCGGCTTCACCAAGCTCGTCCAGCCGAACTACGGCGCCTTCGGGATCCAGGGTCTCGGGATCTCGATCATGCCCCTGGCGTTCGCCGCGGTCGCGCAGGCGATCGTCGTGATCGCCGGCGGGATCGACCTGTCGATCGGGTCGATGATGGCGCTGACCAGCGTCGTCGCGGCGACCCAGATGGAGGGCCAGAGCGGCACCTTCGGCGTCGCCGTCGTTGCCGGCGTGCTGCTCCTGGGGATCGCCCTCGGCGCCCTCAACGGCGGTCTCGTCGTGGCCACGCGCGTCCCCGACATCATCGTCACGCTGGCCACGTCGTTCGTGTGGGCTGGCCTGGCTCTGCTCGTCACGGCCGCCCCGGGAGGAGCGGCGGCACCCTGGCTGATGAGCCTGACGACGGGTGCATTCCTGAGCGACTGGCTGCCGAAGGCGGCCATCGTGCTCGTGGTGATCGTCGCCGCCATCTGGATCCCCCTTTCCAGGTCACGACTCGGGGTCTCGCTCTACGCCGTCGGCAGCGACCAGCTGGCCGCCTTCCGCAGCGGCGTCGCGATCGGCCGCACGAAAGTGATCGCATACGCCATCGCCGGTCTCTTCGGCGGCCTGGCCGGTCTGTCGCTCACCGCGAGCACCGGCATCGGGACGCCGGTTCCCGGGCCCTACACGCTGCAGAGCGTCGCGGCCGTCGTGCTCGGGGGCGTCAGCCTGGCCGGGGGCCGCGGAGGCGTCTTCGGCCCGATCGTCGCGGTCATCGTCCTGCAGCTCATCCAGAACGACACGACGTTCCTTGGGATCGACCCCAACTACGCCCTGGTCGTGCAGGGCGTCATCCTCGTCGGTGTGCTGATCCTCGGCAGCCTTCTCGAGAGCCGGAGGGCGGGCTGATGGCGGCGGTGGCGGCAAGCGGTCGCGGACGCGCGGCGGCGGCATGGCGCACAACGCTCCGGGACCGCCCGATCATCCCCTTGATCGGCCTGCTCGCCCTCCTCGTGCTGGCCATCGAGGCGGCGGACTTCGGGATCGTCACGCCGGAATGGGCGGGCGTGATCGTCCGCGCCTCCATTCCTCTCGCAATCCTCGCCGGTTGCCAGACCCTCACGATGCTGACCGGCGGGATCGACCTTTCGGTCGCCTCGGTCGCGTCGATGGCGGGCTTCGTGACGGCGACCCTGGTCAACAGCCCGGGAGGCGTCGCGCAGGGAATCGTCGTGGTGCTCGTCGCGGCCGCGCTGGTCGGCCTGGTCAACGGCGTCGGCGTGGGCATCTTCAGGGTCCACCCGCTGATCACGACCCTCGGCATGAGCTTCGTCGTGGATGGCCTCGCGAACGTCTGGCAATTGCAGACGGTCCAGACGGGCGCCGGAGTCCCGCCGGTGCTCCGCACCATGGGCAGCGGCATCGTCGGCGACGTCGTGCCGTACAGCCTGGTGGTCTTCGTCCCGCTCGCGGCGGCCATCATGCTCGGGCTGCGGCGCACGGGATACGGTCGCCTGCTGTTCGCGATCGGCGACAACCCCGTCGCCGCACGCCTGTCCGGTGTCCGCTCCTGGCAGGTCCTCGTCGTGCTGTACGTCATCTCGGCACTCATGGCCGCCGTCGCCGGATTGCTGATCTCGGGGCTCACGAACACGGCCAGCGTCACGCTCGTGGACACCTCGCTCCTGCCGTCCGTGGCGGCCGCGGTCATCGGCGGGACCTCGATCTTCGGCGGCCGGGGCGGCTTCGGCGGCACGATGGTCGGCGCGCTGATCCTCACGGTCCTCTCGGCGCTGATCACGGTGCTGGGGATGCCCGAGCCCACGAACCAGGTCGTGTTCGGTTCGATCATCGTGATCGTCGCGGCCGCCTACACGCGGGTGACGTCGGAGTCCTGAGCGCGACGGGGAGACGGATTCGGCGGCGGGACGTCATCGAACGGAGAGCCAGATGAACGTGACGCGGGACGTGGCGGGCATCGAGGAGGTGCTGGCGGCCGCCGATCGGAGCGGTTCCGCGAAACCGGTCGCGGTCCGCGAGGCGGTCGACGC
>JAKAAV010000198.1 GCA_021802185.1 Chloroflexota bacterium
GTCGGCGACGGCGTCGGCGACGCATGCGTCCGGGAAGGCAGAACCTGCAGCGCGGAGACGGCGACGATGAGGACCGCGACGAGCAACGCGGCGGCGGTGGCGACCGCCCGACGAGTGGACATGCCGCGACGGTACACGAGGGCCGGCACTTCGGCGCGTGACGATGAGGCGGCCGCGAGCCGCAGGCGCGCGGCGAACGCGCTCTCCAGCCGGGACGGTGTGTGTCTCCGACAGGCGCGCGGCGATCATGCGCGCGGCGCCCATGCGCTCGCGCCGGGACGGCGCCGGTCCCCTGGCGCCGGTTTGCCATCTGGTTGCGCAACCGCGCAAGTACAAGGATGATGGTGCACGCGTTCCGTGACCGAGGACTCTGGCAGCCGGTTGTCGCCAATCCACGCGTGCGGTTGACGCGACGGAACCCCCCGATCGCGAAGGTTCGGGACAACCGCCGCCGCGCGTCGCGTGCGGGCCGTCGTGGCTCGTTCCCGGCGCGCCCCATCGGGGTCCTCCCGTGCTGAATTCCCTCCTCGGCGAGTCCGCCGCGTTCCTGGCGGCCGCCACCGTCCTGCTGCTCGTCGCCGGCCAGCGTCGCCTCCGGACGTACGCGGTCCGCCTCGCCTTTGCAGTGGCCGTCTCGCTCGCGATCGGTCTCGCGACCGGCCACCTGCACCTCGCGTCGACGTCGTCGGCCGCCGCGCTGCGCGTCGGGGGGACACGCCTGCCGATCGCCCTCCCCGGCATCGACGACGCCTGGAGCATCGTGGCGATCTCGACGCTGCTCCTGACGATGCTCGCGCCGCGGCGCTGGTGGGCGGTCGGCGCGTTCGCGCTGGCCACGCTGGTCGTGTCGACCGTCATCTATGTCGTGTACCTCGCGCGCGTCACCGTCCTGCTCGCGAGCTCCGCGCCGGGGCTCGTGCTCGGGCTCGTCCTGCTCGCGCTCGAGGCCGGTGCGCTCTTCCTCATGGCGACGAGCGTCTTCGAGATGCTCGACGCGCTCTGCCGCCCGCTGTTCGTCCCGGTGCTGCCCCCACCCCCGGCCCGGTGGCCGACCGTCGCCGTCCAGGTCCCGGCCCACGACGAGCCGCCCGACCTCGTGATCCGGACGATCCGGCGGCTCTCGCAACAGCGCTACCCGCTCCAGCACCTCGTGATCCAGGTGCTCGACGACAACACGAGCGACGAGGCCCTGTGGCGCCCGCTCGAGGCCGAGGTGCGCGAACTGCGACGGCTGGGCCTCCGCGCCGAGTTTGCGCACCTGGAGGACTGGCCGGGCTTCAAGGCCGGCGCGCTCAACTACGGGACGCAGCACCTGCCGGCGGACGTCGAGATCATCGCGATCGTCGACAGCGACTACCTCGTCGACCCCGGCTTCCTCACCGCGACGGTGCCGTACTTCCGGGACGAGTCGGTCGCGTTCGTGCAGACGCCGCAGGAGTACCGGAACTGGGAGTCGAGCGCGTTCTACCGGGCCTCACACACCGGCTTCGCCTACTTCTTCAAGGTCGGCATGATCAGCCGCTCGTACCGCAACTCGATCATCTTCGCGGGCACCATGGGCCTGATCCGGCGCAGGAGCCTCGAGGCGGTCGGCGGCTGGGACGAGAACGTCATCACCGAGGATGCCGAGGCGAGCCTCAGGATCCTGGCGACCGGCGTCCGGGGCATCTACGTGCCGCGGGCGTACGGCCGCGGGATCATGCCGCTCACGTACGAGGGCCTCCGCCAGCAGCGTTTCCGGTGGGCCTTCGGCGGCATCCAGATCCTGCGCAAGCACTGGCGATCACTGCTGCCCTGGTCGTCGTCCGGCCTCACCCAGCGACAGCGTCGCGACTACCTGCTGGGCGCGTTGTGGTGGTTCAACGACGCGCTGACGCTCGGGTTCACGGCGTTCATCGCCGCCACGGCGCTCGGTGTCCTGGCGGGCCGGCCGTTCGTCGTGCAACGGCTCGAGGGGATCGGGCTGGTCCTGCCGCTGCTGTACATCGCCCTCGGCCTGGTGCGGTACCTGTGGGGCCTGCGCGTGGCGACCGGCGTGTCGGTCCGCGAGGCAGCCGACGCGATGCGGGTCAACATGAGCCTCTCGTGGGTGGTGACGCTGGCGACGATCCGCGGCCTGGTCGAGGAGCGCGGGGTGTTCCTGCGGACGCCGAAGTTCCGGGGGTCCCGGAGCATCCGGGCGCTGCGCGTCGCCGCGATCGAGACGCTGCTCGCGATCGGGTCCGGCCTGCTCGCGATCGGCGTGTTCCTCGTCGCCGGGCTCTCCGTGCTGACGCTCACGGTCGACGCGCTGCTGGTGTGGGCTGTGCTGATCTACGGTTCGGCCACGTCGTTCGCGCTGGGCGATCCGACGCGGCCACCGGAATGGTTGCGGCGCAAGGCCGCGCTGGAGGTGGGCGAGCGGGGCCGCGGCGGTGCCGGCACGCAGTCGGCCGCGGCCGTCATCGGGGTCGCACTCGCGGCATTCGCGCTCGTCGCCGTCCTTGCGGCGGAGAGCGGACGTGCACCCGTGTCCGGGGCTGCGCCTGTCCCCGTCCCGTCGTCGCGCGGCGTGATCACCACACCGGCGCCGTCACCGTCACCGTCACCGTCACCCACCCCGACCCCGACACCGAGCCCGAGCCCGAGCCCGACGGCGACGCCGGCTCCCACCGCCTCGCCGACCGCCACGCCCGTGCTCTCGCCATCGCCGAGCCCGACGCCCCAGCCGACAGCCACGCCGTCCGTGCCGCCGCTCGTGCCGCTCGCACCCCGGACCACGCCGCCGTAGCCGTTTGCCGGCCGGTCGTTACCGGCCGGGCGCGCCGCCCTCCGCGCGACGCCCGTGCGCCGGCATCGGGCCGCGCCCTTCGTCCTCGGCGTGGACGTACCGCCCGCCGCGCAGCCACGAGGCTCCGGCCGCGATGAGCGCCATGACCGCCGCCGCGATGAACACGACCGCGAGGCCCTGCTGGAACGGGCCCGAGATCAGCTGGGGGAAGAACGTCTTGCCGGTGAGCACCTGCACCTGGGCCGGCGGCAGCGCGTGCAACACCTGAGGCGGGAGCAGCGTCGCCATGGGGTTGTAGCCCAGCAGCGCGCCGAACAGGCTCGCCACCGGCGGCAGGTTCGCGATCGCGTGCGCCACGCTGACCGGAACATCGTGCGCCCGCAGCCCGGCGTAGAGGGTCGTGGGCAGCGTCGCCGCGAGCCCGGCGATCATGAGCGAGAAGAAGACCCCGATCGAGACCACGGTGCCGGTGTTCTGGAACGTCGCGCGCATGCCGGCCGCGGCACCACGCTGTCGGGCCGGGACGCTGTTCATGATGCCCGCCGTGTTCGGCGAGCCGAACAGGCCCATGCCGATGCCGTTCAGCACGAGGAGTGCGGCAAAGGCCGGGTAGGGGAAATCGACAGGCAGCTCCATCAGGCCGAGGAACGAGGCCGCGGCCACGATCATGCCGCCCGTCGCGAAGGGCCGGGCGCCGAAACGGTCCGACAGGAAGCCCGAGACGGGTCCGGCGACCAGGAAGCCCACGGTGAGCGGCAGCATGTAGATGCCGGCCCACAGGGGCGTGTCGGCGAAGTTGTACCCGTGCAGCGGCAGCCAGATGCCCTGCAGCCAGATCACCAGCATGAACGTCATGCCGCCGCGGCCGATCGCCGCAAGCAGCCCGGCCAGGTTGCCGGCGGCGAACGCGCGGATGCGGAACAGGTCGAGGTCGAAGAGCGGCTGCTCCACGCGCCGCTCGACCCACAGGAAGAAGCCGAGCAGCGCCAGGCCGGCCACGATCATCAGGATGACGAACGGACTGCTCCAGCCCATCGCCTGGCCGTGGTACGGCTGGATGCCGTATGTGATGCCGACGAGCAGGGCGGTGAGCCCGATCCCGAACGACAGGTTGCCCCACCAGTCGATGCGCTGATGCTCGGCCGTGGCCAGCTCCTCGAGCCGCAGGTACGCCCACACGGTGCCGATGACGCCGATCGGCACGCTCACGAGGAACACGTAGCGCCAGTCGATGCCGGCGAGGAAACCGCCGACGACGAGACCGATGAACTGGCCGGCGATGGCCGCGACGCCGTTGATGCCGAGCGCGAGCCCGCGCTGGGTCACGGGGAAGGCGTCGGTCAGGATCGCGGCCGAGTTCGCGAAGAGGAATGCGCCGCCGATCGCCTGGACGATCCGCATCGCGATGAGCCAGAGGGCGCCCGACGGCCCGCTGAACGGCGTCAGGGCGAGCAGGATCGAGCCGATCGTGAACACGAGGAAGCCGGCGTTGTACATGCGGACGCGGCCGAACATGTCGCCCAGGCGCCCGAACGCGACGACGAGCACGGCGGTCACGAGCAGGTAGCCCATGAAGATCCAGAGCAGGTAGCTCGTGCTGGCCGGGTCGAGCGGGTTGATCGCGATGCCCCGGAAGATGGCGGGCAGCGAGATGATGACGATCGACCCGTTGATCGACGCCATGAGCACACCGAGCGTCGTGTTCGAGAGCGCGATCCACTTGTAGTTCGGGTCGTGCCGTCTCGTCCGGCCGCGGCCGCCACCCCGCGTCGGGGGCGCGACCGCCTGTTCCGGTGCGCCGCCGGCCACTCGTTCTGTCACGTACCTGCCTCCACCGCGGCCTTGTCCTCGGGTGACGGCTGCACCGCGCGCTCGAGCAGTTCCGCGAGTCGTATCTGTTCCTCGGAGGAGAAGCGGCGCACGCGCTCCGCGAGCACGCTGTCCGCGACGAGGTCCCTGCCCGCCTGCGCCTCGCGGCCCGCGCCGGTCAGACGCACGATCCGGACGCGACGGTCGGCCGGGTCCGGGCACCGCTCCACCAGGCCCGCCGACTCGAGCCGGTCGACGAGGTCGGTGGTCGCCGAGCGTCGCACGCCGCACGCCTCGCCAAACCTCGCCGTCGTCGTGTCGCCGAGCTGCGCCAGTCGCCGCAGCGCGAACAGGTCGCCGACCGACACGCCGTGCCGCCGGGCGAGCTCGCGCTGCAGCGGTTCGGCCAGCGCAACGGCCTGCATGAGCGCGCGG
>JAKAAV010000199.1 GCA_021802185.1 Chloroflexota bacterium
GTGTGCGGTGGGTCAGCGGGCGGCCGTGCGGCGTCTCGTCCGCCGTGCGGCGTCTCGTCCGCGGGACCGCCGCGTGCCGAGCGGTGGCCGTGCGATCAGCCGGCAGCGGCCATGACCGCCGCGATCTCCCTGGGCGAGGCAGGTGCGCCGGGCGTCCAGGCCGGCGCAACACCCGTGCGGGCGATCCTGCCGAGCAGTCGCGCGGACGGCCGGACCGTCCGCTCCTTCGTCGCGCGGTCGACCCCGACCAGCCCGAACGTCATCGCGTAGCCGAGCGCCCACTCGAAGTTGTCCAGCAGGCTCCAGTGGATGTAGCCCCGGATCGGCAACCCTTCGTCCATCAGGCCGTGGATCGCCGTCAGCCCGCGCAGGATGAACTCGACCCGCTCGGCGTCGTCGCTCGTCGCCACCCCGTGCTCGGTCACGACGATGTCCGTGCCCGGCAGCAACTCCGCCACGTGCCGGATCGTGGCCGCGACGGATTCGGGCCGGAACTCGTACCCCATCTGCGTCGTCCGCTCGCCGCGACGGCGCACCGCCGCGTCCACCATCCGCGTCCCGAGGCGGGTCGCGACAGGCACGAAAGCGGCCTCGAACGTCCGATGCGACAGAGCGGCGCGGAGGATCGGGCCGACGAACCCGGGCGCGGACAGCCGGATGGTGCTGTACGTCTGGACGCCCACGAAGTCGTCCCCCGAGCACGCCTCGAGGAACACGTCCTCGTTCCAGCGGCGCAGGTACTCCGCGAGCGCGCGCCCCCCGCCGCGCACCTCCCATTCCTGGAGCGAGTGGGTCGCGCCCACCCGGGCGTCCGGCCGGAGCTCGCGCACGACGCCGGCGGCCCGCCGGTGCGCCTCGACGAGCCCGCGGATGGAGCGCTTCCACGAGCGGACGTCGCGCGTCCCCGGCGGGAACCCGAGCGCGCCGAGGTACCCGCCGAACGCCACGACACCCGGCTCGTTCACCGTGCAGTACCAGTCGACGCCCGGGCCCAGCGCGTCGACGGCCAGCCGGCAGTACCGCTCGAAGCGAGCCGGTGTTTCACGGTCCCGCCAGCCGCCGCGGTCCGCGACCCACCGAGGCAGCGTGAAATGGTTGAGGGTCACCATGGGGACGAGCCCCCGCTCGCGCGTCGCGTCGACCATGTCGCGGTAGTGAGCGAGCGCGTCGCGGTCGACCACGCCCTCGGCCGGCTCGATCCGGGCCCACTCGATCGAGAAGCGATACGTGTTGAAGCCGAGGCTCGCGAGGAGCGTCAGGTCGTCGCGATAGCGGCGGTAGTGATCGCACGCATCGCCGCTCGGCTCGCGGCACGGCGTCCCCGGGCGCTGCTCCCAGGCCCACCAGTCACTGTGACGGTTGTCGCCCTCGACCTGGTGCGCCGCCGTCGCGGCTCCCCACAGGAATCCATCGGGAAATCGCAGATCGGGCATCGATCGAGGATAGCGGGCGGCCCCCGATCGGACAGCCCGCGACGAGCCAGTACGCCGCCGCGGCGTACGCGATCCCGCCGAGCACGTCGACCAGGTAGTGGTCCCCGAGGTACACGATCGAGAACCACGCCGCGAACGCGTACGCGAGCACCGCCCACCGCCAGCGGCCGAGGACCCGGCGCGCGAACAGGTACGCGAGGAACGGGTACGCCGCGTGGATCGACGGGAAGGATGCGAGCCGGTCGGGGCTGATGTCGCCGAACGCGAGCGCGAACAGCGCGTGACCGTCGAGACCGGCGCTGTTCACGATCGCCGCGAACGCCGGAGGTTGCAGGTACGTGATGAGAGGGCGCCCGCCGGGCCCCGGGATGAAGCCGTGATCGGCCGCCCACCAGGGCGGTGCGACGGGCAGCAGCACGTACGTGATGAACGCCGCGACCGACAGCAGGAGGAGCGCGGCCACCCAGTCCCCGAAGACCGGCCGGTGGCGGAACCAGAGGAAGGCCGCCACGACGATCGGCAGCGGCACGTGCAGGACGTACAGCACCGTCGCCGCCGTCGCGACGATGCCTGGCGGGTGCGTGGGCGGGAACGCCGCCTGCAGGATCGCGGTGGCGACCGTTCCGCCGAGCAGCCATCGCTCGACGTCGATGACGCCGACGACGTGGACCATCGCGGTGATCGCGGCCTGGTAGCCGCGGATGAGCTCGTAGGCGAGGGCGATCGCGACGAACGGGATCCACTCCGCCAGCGGCAGGCGCCGCTGCAGGGCGACGATGCCGACGAGGCCGGCGGCGATCGCGATCACGGTTGGCGTCAGCTCGACCCCGCGAACGATCGCAAGCCAGACGAGCACGAGCCCGTACACGGCCATCGACACGACGAGCAGTCGCTCGTTGCGCGAGGACGCGGCCACGGGGGTCGTCCTCGTCGTTACCTCGCCACCTCCTCTCGTCTCCGTCTTCGAACGAGCGATGGATCGGGCGCGCGGATGGCTGGAGGGGGCAAGCATGCCCGATCCCGTCTCGCGCTGTCCGCGACCGTACCGAGGCCTGCTGAACGCCGCCTGAATACCAGAGGCGCCGAGGTCGCGAATGGCGCGCAGGCGGCCGGCGCCACTCGCGAGTCCGTCCGGGCAGCGTGACGCCGTTCGCTGCGATACTCGTCCCGTGACGATCGATCCGTCGGCCATCGAATGGGACATCCCGCTCGAGTCGATCCGCGAGGCCGCCGCGCGCATCCACGGGCGCGTCCACCGCACGCCGATCCTGTCGTCGCGGACGGCCGGGGTCATCGTCCGTGACCGGCAGGGCGCAAGCCTTGCCGCAGGCCCACCCGCCGACGGGGAGCCCCGCGTCTTCCTCAAGGCCGAGCATCTCCAGCTGACCGGCTCGTTCAAGCCGCGCGGCGCGACGAACAAGGCGGATCAGCTCACGGCCGACGAGCGGCGCCGCGGGCTGATCGCGCTCTCGGCCGGGAACCATGCGCAGGCGGTCGCATACGTCGCGGCCAGCCAGGGGATCCCGGTGACGGTCGTCATGCCGGCCGGAGCGTCGCAGGCGAAGGCGGCGGCGGCCAGGCGGTACGGCGCGGAGGTCGTGCTGTTCGGGGAGCACATCGGCGACGCGTACCGTCACCTCGAGACGTTGCGCGAGGAGCGCGGCCTCGTGTACGTCCACCCGTTCGACGATCCGGCGATCATCGCCGGTCAGGGCACGATCGGGCTCGAGATCGTCGAGGAACTGCCCGACGTCGACGTGATCGTGGTGGGCGTGGGCGGGGGCGGGCTCGCCACGGGGATCGCGGCTGGCGCGAAGCAGGTGCGGCCGGGCGTGCGCGTGTACGGCGTCGAGCCGGTCCGAAGCAACGCGCTGACGCTCGCGCTCGAGGCCGGGCGGGTCGTCGACATCGACCCGGTCAGCATCGCCGACGGGCTCGGCGCACCGTTCGCCGGGCCCTGGGTCATGGCGCTTGCCCGGCGCTACCTCGACGGGATCGTCCTGCTCGAGGAGCACGAGATCGCGGCCGGCGTCCGGTTCGCGCTGGAGCGCATGAAGCAGCTGCTCGAGCCGGCCGGGGCCGCGGCGCTCGGCGCGGTGATCTCGGGGCGCATCCCGCTGCAGGACGGCGACACGGTGTGCGTGGTGGCGTCGGGGGGGAACGTGGATCTCGCGAAGCTGCCCGCGATCCTGGCGCTCGCGGCCGACGTGGCGTGGCCGTGACGCCGCGATTCCGTGGCCGAGCGTGCGTCATCCGACGACGCGGGAACGCGCGCGGGCCTGCATGACGCACCAGGACCTCCGCACGCGCCGTCTCGCGCTCGCCGGGCACGGCGCCGTCGCGCGCGCGCTGTCGACGCTGCTCGAACGGGCCGCCCCCGAGCTCGCCGCGCGATACGGGGTGGCGTACCTGGTGACCGCTGTTGCGACGCGGACGCGCGGCCTCGCGGTCGACGCGGCCGACGCGACCGCCTGGGCGGCGTGGCCCGATCTCACGTCGTTCCTCGCCGATCCCGATGCCCCGTACGACGTCCTCGTCGAGGTCACGACGCAGTCACCGGCGGACGGCGAGCCCGCGGCGTCTCACATGCGGGCCGCCCTGGGATCCGGGCGCGACGTCGTCACGGCCAACAAGGCACCGATCGCGTGGCACGAGGCGGAGCTGCGCGGCATCGCGGAGCGGACGGGGACGCGCCTGCGCTACGAAGCGGCGCTGATGGACTGCCTTCCGACGCACGCGATCCGCGAGTCGATCGTGCCGGTCGGGCGAGTGCACTCGTTCGCGGGCATCGTGAACGCGACGAGCAACGCGGTGCTCTCGGCGATGGCGGAGGGGCGCTCAGCCGCCGAAGCGCTTGCCGATGCGCGGCGCATGGGGCTTGCCGAGGCGGATCCGCGCAACGACCTCGAGGGCCATGACGCCGCGCTCAAGGCGACGATCCTGGCGAACCTGCTGCTCGAACCGCGCGAGCTGCTGCGACCCGACGCGGTCGTGCGGCACGGGCTGGAGGCGGTCCCGGACGAGTGGCCGGCGGAGGCCGTCCGGCGCGGTGCGCGCGTCCGGCTGGTGGCGCGCGGGGAGCGCGCGGCGTCGGGCCCGGCGGGGTCAGGCTTCGCCGGACCAACGGGTCGATCGGGCGAAACGAGGACACCTGGCGCCGGACCGGTGGACGTCCGGGCGTGGGTCGGGCCCGAGGAGCTCCAGCTGGCGGATCCGCTCGCGCTCGTCGCCGGCACGTCGATGGCGCTCCGCATCGAGTCGGAGCACGGCGGCCGGCTGCAGTTCACCTTGCTCGACGCGCCCGTCGAGGAGACCGCCTACGCGATCCTGATGGATCTCGTGGCCCTGGAGCGGCGGCGGGACTGAGGCGACGCGTGGCCGAGCAGCGTCCGCATCGGCCCTCAGCCGCTCGGCGTCCGTGAGGATCTCGATGCGGACGATCCGCCCGCCCGCGACGGTCAGCGCGAGGAGCGCGTTGGGCCGGCCGTCGGGCATCCAGGCGATGCCACCCGGCAGCCCGTCACGAGAACCGTGTCGACGTCTC
>JAKAAV010000200.1 GCA_021802185.1 Chloroflexota bacterium
GCGGCGCAAGCTCGGGGTGCCGGTCGGGTCGAGCGGACCGCTCCGGACCTTCCAGGGCATCGGCTACCTGCTCGACACGCGCTGGACACCCGACTCCGAATCGGTGGAGGACGAGGCCGAAACCACGACCCGGGTGACCGAGGCGGTGGCGGCAGGCGGCGGCGATGGCGCCAACGACGGAGCCGGATCGATGCTGGCCGAGACGGAGCGGCCGGCGGAGCCGCCCTTGGAGGCGCGGCCGGGTCAGCGCTGACCGCGACGGCTACCGCGGCTCGCGCGTCCGTTCGTCGTACGTGGGAAGCGCACGGGCGTCGTCGGCGACCACGTGCGACACCGAGCCGATCCGGCCACCGGGACCCAGGACCGGGGTCCCCTCCTCCACGGCCCGCGACGCCACCGGAGTCGTCCCGTCCGACGAGCCCGACGTGTGCAACATGCCCGACGCGACGCGCTCGTCGCGTGGCGTCACGGACGCACCCCGCGGCAATCGTCGCGGTCCTGCACCGCGTCGGCTTCCACGCTGAACGGCGACGGGACGGCGGCATCGATCCCGCCGTCGAGTCCCGACGGCGCGGGACGGGCGAGCGGGGGATCGGTCCGCAGCCCGAGGCGCGACGCCCGCGCGTCGCCCGAGCCTCGCACCTCGCCCGACCGGAGCGGCACGTCATCGAGCCCGCCGGCCGGCAGCCCGTGCCGGTCGAACGTCCTCGCAGCGACGCCGTCGCCGTTTCCGATCCGGATCCCGGCGTCCCGGCGATCCGCCGCGCCCAGTGGCCTGGCGGCAGCCACGGTTTCGCCGCGGACCTGCTGATCGATCCCGCTCCGGGACGGACGCGCGAACATGCCCCCAGCGGCCGCCTCGCCGCTGATCACCAGCGGGGCCGTCCGCGCGGGCTGTCGCGGCGTCCGACGGGCGTGCGCCTCTTCGATCACGCGACGATAGGCGCGCTCGTGCGCCTCGACCATCCGCTCGGGCGAGAAGCGGGTCAGGACCCGCTGGCGGATGCGATGCCGGTCGAGGTCGCGGACGCGCTCGAGCGCGAAGGCGGCCTCGCCCAGGTCGTCGACGAGGAACCCGTCGACGCCGTGCTCGACGATCTCGGGCAGCGCGCCCGCCTTCCGCGCGATCACCGGCGTGCCGGCGGCGAGCGATTCGATCGCCACGAGACCGAACGGTTCCGGCCACGCTCCGAGCATCAGCGTCGCGAGCGCGCCCGCGTACAGGGCGTCGCGTTCCGCCTGGCCGACCTCGCCCAGGTACTCCGCGATGCCCTCCTTGATCGCCGGTTCCAGGACGTCGCGGTAGAGCTGCTTCTCGTCGGGCAACCGCATCTTCGCGGCCACCCGGAGCTTCAGCCCGGTCCGCCGCGCCAGCTCGACGGCCTCGGCCACGCCCTTCTCGTGCGAGATGCGCCCGACGAGCGCGAGGTAGCTGCCCGGTCGGTCGCTGTGCGCAATCGCCTCCAGAGGCAGGCCGTGGTGGATCGTCGCGACCCAGTTCACGTCCGGGAACCAGCGCCGCTGGTTGTTGCTGATCGCGATCAGCGGGATGTCCGAGAACTCGGTCAGGAGGTCGGAGACGCCGGGCAGGTCGAGGCGGCCGTGCATCGTCGTGACCACGGGCGTCGGGCAGTGGCGCGCGAACGCGAAGCCCCACCCCTCGAGGTGCGAGTGGATCACGTCGAACCGCTCGGCCTCGCGCCACACCTTCGTCTCGGTGACCTGGATGTACGGGTCGAGCATGTCGACGCCGTCCGAGCGCTCCCACAGTGCGCGTTCCACCGTCGGGACGAGCTCGCACTCGACGTCCGAGTCGCCGGACGCGAAGAGGGTGACTGCGTGACCGCGGCGGTGCAGCTCGCGGGCCAGGACCTCGATCACGCGCTCGGTCCCGGCGTACGCGCGAGGCGGCACCGGGAGCATGGGAGGGGCGACCAACGCGATCCGCATCGGCCAGGCATATGCCGGCATCGATACCTCCGTTGACGTCCGTTAACCATATGCGACGCCGTCCGACTGCCGGTCGGGCCTGGGTACCCGGGGCATTGCAGGAACGTTGCACTCGGCCACTGGACCTGCGACGGACCTGCAACCTGCCGTGCCTGCCGTGCCCCGGCATGCCCGCCGCGACTTGCTACGCTCGTGACATGCGAGAGGGGATCACTCGGCCAGGGACGGGCGAGCCAGTCCAGCCGCCTGGCAGGCTTGCGCGCGTGGAGACCGGCGAGCGGCTCGCAGCGCTGCACGAGGACCTCGGCGGCGACCTGCTCCGCGCGATTCGCGCGAAGCCGGCCGTCCGGCCCATCACCGACGCCGTCGTCGTGAAGGACGCCGACGTCTTCTTCCTGTGTCCGCCCGCGGGAGGCATTCCGCTCACCGAGGACCACGGATACGGCCTCTTCTATCACGACTGCCGGTACCTCAACGGCTACGAAGTGCGGATCTCGGGGCTCGCACCGGTCACGCTCGCGTCGAGCGCGGCGATCGGGTTCGAGGCCTCGCTCGAGCTGACGAACCCGGAATTCGAGGTGCCCGACGGCCGCGTGATCCCGAACGAGACGATCGGCCTGCACTGGACGCGGCTGGCGGACGGGCACGAGGTGGCCCTGCACGACCGGCTGACGGTGCGCAACTACGGGCCAGAACCGGCCGATTTCTCGCTGACGTTCGTGTTCCGGGCGGAGTTCGAGGACATCTTCCAGGTGCGCGGGCTGCAGGCCGAGCAGCCCGGCGAGTTCAAGGGCGCGGCGTGGGTCGACGAGGTCCTGACGTTCACGTACACGGGCGGCGACGGGCTGTGGCGCGCGCTCGGCGTGCACATGGTCCCCGAGCCGGCCGTGCGACGGCAGTTCGGCGGGGGGTACGTCGTGTCGCTGGCGCCGGGCGAGGAGCGGACGCTCGAGGTGTCGCTCGTCGTGGCGGAGGAGCGCACGGCCGAGGATGCGGCGCGCCGCATCGCCGTGCGGCCCGACCCGAGCCGCGTGAAGTCGCTCCAGCGGCGCTCGGCACGGCAGTGGACGGCCGGCCAGACGCAGTTCCGGAGCGACAGCCCGATCATCGACAACGTCGTCCAGCGCTCGCTCCGCGACCTCCGCATGCTCCGAAGCGGCATGGCCGGCCGCGCGTACTTCAGCGCCGGCCTCCCGTGGTACGCCGCGCTCTTCGGCCGCGACAGCGCGATCACCGCGATCCAGACACTGGCGTTCGACCCGAGCATCGCGGCGGAGACCCTCCGGCTCCTCGCCGCCTACCAGGGGCGCGTCGTCGACGAGTACCGCGAGGAAGCGCCGGGCAAGATCCTCCACGAGGTGCGGGTCGGGGAGCTCGCGCACCTCGAGCTCGTCCCGCACTCGCGCTACTTCGGCACTGTCGACGCGACGCCGCTCTTCCTCGTGCTGCTCGGGCGCTACACCGCTTGGACCGGCGACCTCCAGCTGTTCCGCGAGCTCAGGCCGAACGTCGACCTGGCGCTCCGCTGGATCGACACGTACGCCGACATCTCCGGGCACGGCTGGCTCGAGTACGAGGGCCGGACGGCGCGCGGCCTCACGAACGAGGGCTGGAAGGACTCGTCGGACTGCATCATGAACGCGGACGGGTCCCCGGCGACCCATCCGATCGCGCTCGTGGAACCGCAGGCGTACGCGTGGCTCGCGAAGACGCTCCTCGCCGACCTGTTCCGGCGGGACCACGACGGCGACCGGGCGGAGCAACTGGTCCGGGAGGCAGCCGACCTGCGCGAGCGCTTCGAACGCGAGTTCTGGATGGACGACGTGGAGACGTACGCGCTGGCGCTGCAGGGGGGCACTCGCCAGGCGAGGGTCATCGCGTCGAACGCCGGGCACGCGCTGTGGGCCGGGATCGTCCCGCCGGACCGCGCGCTCTCCGTCGCCCGCCGGCTGATGTCCGCCGACATGTTCTCCGGGTGGGGGATCCGGACGCTGTCGTCGAACGAGCTGCGGTACAACCCGATCGGGTATCACCTCGGGACGGTGTGGCCGCACGACAACGCCATGATCGGCGTCGGGTTCCGGCAGTACGGGCTCGACGAACCCGCGATGCGGCTCCTCGCCGCGATGATCGAGGCGGCGGGCCACTTCCCGCACAACCGCCTGCCGGAGCTGTGGGCCGGGTACGAGCGGGGCGAGTACTCCGCCCCCGTCTCGTACCCCGTCGCATGCCATCCGCAGGCGTGGTCGGCGGCGAGCGTGCCGTACCTCATGGTGAGCCTGCTGGGCCTCGAACCGGACGGGTTCGAGCGACGCCTCCGCATCGTCCGCCCCGTGCTCCCCTCGTTCGTCCACGAGATCGAGCTGCACGACCTCTGCGTGGCGGACACGCAGGTGGACCTTCGATTCCAGCGACGGGGACTGGCGCCCGACGTCGCGGTGCAGGTGCTCGACGTGCGCGGCGAGCTCGAGGTGACGGTCGGGAGCTGACGGCGCCGGGTCGAGCCGGACACCGACCGGCCATGTGCCCGAGGCGCCGGGACGCCGGGCCGGACCGTCGTTCGCGGCGCGCGGCGCTCGACGCCCCGGGCGGTCGGGCCGGACCGTCGTTCGCGCCGACCCGGCGGCCGAGCCAGTCCATGCGGCACTTGCCGTTCGCGAGTCCGGACGCGACCGTATGAAGTTCCGGCGCATCCCCGATGGCCGCGGGGAGCGTCTCCGCCGGGAGCGGAGGTGGGTGGCCCGGTGCCGGGGGACACCGAGTCCGGCCGAACGGCGGCGAGAGCCGGAGTTCGGGGTGCGAGCGCAGGGACGGACGCGCCGTCGTCGCCCGGCGATGCCACCCGTCCCCAGGCCGCCGATGGCACCCCGCCCGACGCCGCCGATGACGCCCGTGCGCGGGCCGGAGGCAGCTTCTGCGCAGAGCCGTCGCGGCTCCCTGGCGGATGGCGGTGCGCC
>JAKAAV010000201.1 GCA_021802185.1 Chloroflexota bacterium
CCTCACGTCGGTGTTCACGATCATCGGCGTGCTGATCATGATGTTCTCGATCAGCTGGGTGCTCGCGCTGATCTCACTCATCGTGCTCCCCGTCGCGGCGACCACCACGATGCTCATCGCGAAGCGATCGCAGAAGCAGTTCACGGCACAGTGGGAGCGCACGGGGGCGCTCACCGGACGCGTCGAGGAGACGCACACCGGTCACGCGATCGTGAAGGCGTTCGGCCACACGCAGGACGCGATCCGCGACTTCGACGCCGAGAACGAGCAGCTCTACGAGGCGAGCTTCCGGGCCCAGTTCATCTCCGGGATCATCCAGCCCACGATGAACTTCCTCAGCAACCTGAACTACGTCGCGATCGCGGTGATCGGCGGTATCCAGGTCGCGAGCGGCACGATGAGCCTCGGCGACGTGCAGGCATTCATCCAGTACTCGCGGCAGTTCACGATGCCGATCACCCAGGTGGCCAGCATCATGAACGTGCTCCAGTCGACGGTCGCCTCGGCCGAGCGCGTCTTCGAGCTCATGGACGAGCCGGAGATCGTGCCGGAGCCGGCGCAGCCCGTCGTGCTCGCGAACCCCATCGGCCGCGTCGTGTTCGACGACGTGTCGTTCCGCTACGACCCCGACGTGCCCCTCATCCAGGGTCTCTCCGAGGTCGTGGAGCCGGGCGAGACGGTCGCGATCGTCGGTCCGACGGGCGCCGGCAAGACGACCCTGGTGAACCTGCTCATGCGGTTCTACGAGATCGACGGCGGCCGGATCCTCGTCGACGGGATCGACACGCGCGAGATGACCCGCGAGAACCTGCGCCACACGTTCGGGATGGTGCTCCAGGACACGTGGCTGTTCAGCGGCACGATCCGGGAGAACATCGCCTACGGCCGCGAGGACGCGACCGAGGACGAGGTCGTGGCCGCGGCGCAGGCCGCCCACGTGGACCATTTCGTGCGGACGATGCCGGAGGGCTACGACACCGTCATCGGCGACGACGCCGCGAACCTCTCGCAGGGCGAGCGGCAGCTGCTGACGATCGCGCGGGCGTTCCTGGCCGACCCGCCGATCCTCATCCTCGACGAGGCCACGAGCTCGGTCGACACGCGAACGGAGGTGCTCGTCCAGAAGGCGATGGCGCGCCTGATGCACGGACGGACGGCGTTCGTCATCGCGCACCGGCTTTCGACCGTGCGTGACGCGGACGTGATCCTCGTGATGAACCACGGCCGGATCGTCGAGCAGGGCTCGCACGAGGAACTCCTCGCGCACGGTGGGTTCTACGCCGAGCTGTACAACAGCCAGTTCGTGGAACCGCTCGCCGAGGCAGTGTAGGCGAGACGGGTCCTGCCGGGAGGTCGGCCGGCCTTCCGCTGCGCCCGGCCTTCCGCTGCGCCCGGCCGGCGCGACCCGCCCGCCGCCCGTCTCCCTCGCTGCGAATGGGAGGCATTGGGACGGCGGGAGCGGAGAATGTGCGTGCGGGTTCGCGCATCGCTCGGGCGATCGGACCCACGCGTCACACTCCTCCCCCGCCGCGTGGAGCCCGCCGCGCGGAGAAGGATTCCGGGCGGCATCACCTGAGCCTGAGAGCCGGGCGTGGCGGCAGGTTCCATCGCGCGCACACTGTCGTCACCGGAGGTGAGCGACGCAGGCGTTCGAGAACGCGTACGGGGGGATCCCGAGCTGGGAGATCGGGCGGCCCCAGGGGGCCGTGGTCCGGCTCGCGGAATCGGGGCGCATCCGGGGCTCGGTGCTGGATGCCGGATGTGGGACCGGCGAGGTCGCGCTCCACCTCGCGCGCCTGGGGCACGACGTGGTCGGGTTCGACTTCGCCCCGACCGCGATCGCACTCGCGACGCGCAAGGCGGCGCAGGCGGGGCTCGCCGACCGCGTCCGGTTCGTGGTCGCCGACGCGCTGCGGCTGGCCGAGCGCGACGACCTCGGCCACTTCGAGACGGTGCTCGACGTCGGCCTCTTCCACACGCTCCAGCCCGGCGACCGGCGGGCGTATGCCGCCGCGCTTCACGAGGTGATCGACGCTCGGGGGAGCCTCCTGCTGCTCGCCTGGAGCGACCGTAACCCGTTCGGGTACGGGCCGGAGCGGGTGCGACGGCGCGACATCCGCTCGGCGTTCGCGGGGACGTGGTGGATCGAGTCGATCGGCGAGGAGACGCTCGAGACGAGGCTGGCAGGCAGCCAGGTGCACGCGTGGCTGGCGGAGCTGCGGCCGCGCTGATCACCCCGGGATCGGGACGGAGTGTCGTGGGGCCGATCGGCCCCAGAACGGACCGGCGTCGGACCGGGCGCGGCCCGGACGGCGACGGGCCGGCTCCCACGCTATGCCGGCGGAGGCGTGACGAGTCCGGCCGCGCGCTGATGGCTCCAGACGGCCGCGATCGCCGTTGCGAACGTCAGGCGGACCTGTCGCCAGGAATGGCCGACGGGCGCATCGATCACCTCGTGCGGGTAGCCCGCGGCCGCGAGGACTCGGGCGAACGCCGTGAGCTGCGGGCCGTAGAACGGCTCCGACGGCACGCCGACCAGGACCAGGAACAGCTTTGCCCGCTCCGCCGAGGGAAGATGATTCGCGAGCGTCAGCGGCGAGTCGCGCGCGATCAGGGCCGGGTCCCGCCCGAACGGCAGCCATGCCGTCCGCGTCTCGCTGCTGTAGATCCCGGCCTCGTAGTAGCCGCTGAACGACACGGCGTTGCCGAACTCGTTCGGATGGTGGAGCAGCAGGGTCGGCGCGCAGTACCCACCCTGCGAGAAGCCGATCAGCGTGCGGGCGAGTGGCACGGCGATGGTCCGGAACCTGCCGTCCACCCAGGGCACGACGGTGGCGGCGACGTAGGTGTCGAACCACTCGCGGCCGTCCCACGAGTCGGCACACTCGCTCGGACGGTACGGGCCCTGTGCCTGGTTCACGAACACGACGATCGACGGCGGCATGTCGCCGGCGGCGATCAGGGTGTCGAGCAGCCGGAACACGCCGATCCCGGCATTCCAGCCGTCGCCGCCCCACGGCACCTCGTACAGGACGGGGTATCGAGCGCCGGACGCGGTGTAGCCGTGCGGCGTGTATACCCACACGTTCGCGAACCTCGACGTCCCGCCGACCCACGGCGCCGCGAGCCGGTACTGCGCGACGGTGCCGGCGGACGCGTGGCCGGCGACGACGGGAGCGCCGGGGACGGTCGAGCGAGACGGCACGGTCGACGCGCCGGGCGCGGCCGAACCCGCGAAGGCAGTCTGCCCACCGAGGGCCGAACCGGTGGAGGCGGCGGGCGAGGCCGGCGTGGATGACGTCGAGCCGATCCCGCCCCGCACGGAGCCCCCGGCCGCGATCCGCGGAGTGGGCCGGGTCACCGACTGCGGCGGCGACGCGATGCCCGGACCGAGGAGCGCCGCGGCCACCACGGCGCATACCACCGCGGCAAGCGCCGAGACGGAGATCGCGACGCGAAACGGATGCGAAGCTCGAGACGGGGGTCCGGGGCGCCTGAGATCGCTCATCCGGATCGAAGCCTACGGCGTCGGCGCCGGTGAGTCTGCCGACGGCTCGAGAGAGCGAGATGCCGCCCTGCGAGAGGTTCGCCCACGGTCGCTGGTACGGTGTGACCATGAGTGAGACACAGGTCCAGGGGCGCGGCGCCGCCGCGGACCCGAAGGACGTCGTACGACCGCTGCTCCACACCCGACAGGTCCGCGAATTCACCGATGAGCCGCTCGCGGAGGAGGTCGTCGACACGATCGCCGACGTCGCGCGGTGGTCCGGCAGCAGCAGCAACGAGCAGCCGTGGCGATTCATCGTGATCCGCGACAACGCCACCCTCCGGAAGATCGCGGAGGCGGGACAGCCGCAGACGAAGCCGCTGAACACGGCCAGCGCGGCGGTCGCGATCGTCGTCCCCGACGAGAAGGAGCGGGCCGTCTCGCGCGGGTACGACGAGGGGCGGGCGGCGGAGCGCATGCTCGTCGCCGCGACGATGCTCGGCATCGCGGGCGGCGTCGCGTGGATCCTTCCCACGAACCGCGACCGCGTGCGTGAGATTCTCGGCGTTCCGGGCGACCACTTCGTCAGGACGGTCGTCGCGCTCGGGCACCCGACCGATGCGGCGCAGCGGCCGAAGTCGGCGCCGGGACAGGCGCGGCTCCCACGCGAGCAGGTCGTGTTCGAGGAGCACTGGCAGGAGCGCTAGCCGGGGCGTGTGCGGCGGCCGGCTGACAGGCGCCTCGGTCGCGTCGGGCCCGCACTGGCAGGAGCGCTAGCCGGGGCGTGTGCGGCGGCCGGCTGACAGGCGCGGTCCGTTGCGCGCCCGGCCCGCATTTGCATCACGCTCATCCTCGCGACGCGCCGGTCCACGGCTCGAGCACCGGCGCGTCGAAACCTTGCGCGTCCTTCACCGGTTCGACCTTCACGGCCACCGACGCGACGCCCGCATGCTCGACTCGTGCGCCACGTTCAACGTCCCGACCGCCGACCGGCGCACCGGGGCCGCTGCCGGTCGCTTGCATGAACCTGGTGCAAGGTCGCGTCGAGTTCGTGCATGACATGCACGGGATCGATCCGTCGCGGCCCGCGTCGGCCCGACCGGTTCCACCGCGCGACCGACGCTCCGGGCGGAGCCGGCCTCGGGCTCGCGATCGGCGACGCGATCGTGCGGGCGACGGGCGGGAGCTGGCGGGTCGGGAGCTCCCCGTCCGGCGGGGCGAGCATGTCGGTGAGCTGGCCGCGCGTGCTCGGCCGCGCCGCGAATCAGGGCGCCGTCGACGGCGAAGCCGCGCTGCCGACGGCCTGAGATGCCAGGGCCGCGCTGCCGACGGCCTGAGACGACGCCGGCGATCCTGACGGGACGAGCGCGGACGGCGGAGACGCGGGCGTCCC
>JAKAAV010000202.1 GCA_021802185.1 Chloroflexota bacterium
CGGACGCCGGGGATGCGGTGACAGTTCGGGGGCATGACGACGGCCGCGGCAAGCACCGGGCCGGAAGCCGGAGCGACCCCCACCTCGTCGACGCCGGCGACACGCGCGTGGCCCTCACGCCACAGCCGGCGCTCGAAGCGGAGCGTCGGGACGACGAACGCGGTCGGGTGATCGGACCCGTTGGAGCCGGAAGGGCGGCGGGAGATCTCGGGCATCCCGCCCGGAGTCTACCGGCGCTCGCGGAGGCTCGCAGCCTTCCCGACGCGGTCGCGCAGGAAGTACAGCTGCGCGCGGCGGGCGACGCCGTGCCGGACGACCTCGATCTTGTCGATGCGCGGCGAGTTCACCTTGAACGTCCGCTCGACCCCCACGCCGCTGCGGATGCTCCGCACGGTGATCGAGCGGTCGATCCCGCCACCGCGAAGCCGCATGATCGTCCCCTCGAAGACCTGGATGCGCTCGCGGTTGCCCTCGACGACCTTGGCGGACACCCGGACGGTGTCGCCGGACGCGAGCTCCGGCAGGTCGGTGCGGATCTGGTCCGCGGTGACGGCGTCGAGCACGTTCACGGGAGTCTCTCACTCAGGCTGGCGCCGGCCATGGGCAGGCGGAGGGGTGGTCAGTCGGACGAGCGGCGAGTATATCACCGGCGTCGCACGCTCGGGGCGGCAACGCGCTCGGGGCGGGTACGCGCGCTGCACTCCGCCGGAGCGCGCGGGTGGTACACGCGCCGTCGTCCGCCGGCACGGCCGCGCCTACTCCCCCGGGTCCCAGCGATCGCTGTCGTCGGCGCGATCGTGTCCCTGCCGGGCCGTGCGGCCGGACGCGCCGCCGGACTGCCGTGCCGGCCGTCCCCCACCCTCGGTCCGCCCCGACACCGGTCCGCTCCCGGGCTCCGGCCCGACGAGCTCCGGCCGGTGACGGCGAGTGCGCTCGAGCGCCCGGTCGCGGCGCCATCGCGCGACCGCGGCATGGTCGCCGCTCACCAGCACCTCCGGGACCCGCTCCCCCCGGAACGACGGCGGCCGCGTGTACTGCGGGTACTCGAGCAATCCTGCCGTGAAGGACTCCTCCTCGGTCGATGACGCGTCGATCGCGCCGGGAAGCAGGCGCAGGACCGCATCGATCACGACGAGCGCGGCCAGCTCGCCGCCGGACAGCACGTAGTCGCCGAGCGACAGCTCGAGGTCGACCATGCGCCGGATCCTGTCGTCCACGCCCTCGTACCGAGGACAGAGGAACACGAGATGGGGTCGCGCGGCGAGGTCGCGGGCACGCGCCTGGGAGAACACCTCGCCCCCGGGATCCGGCAGGACGACGAACCCGTCGTCGCCGCGGACCGCGTCGAGTGCCGCGGCGGCGGGCTCCGGACGCATGATCATTCCCGCGCCCCCGCCGTACGTGTAGTCGTCGACGCTGCGGTGGCGGCCGAGCCCCCACTCGCGCAGGTCGTGGCTCCGCAGCTCCGCAAGCCCCCGCTCCAGCGCGCGGCCGGGGATGCTCTCCGCGAGCGGTCCGGGGAACACGCCGGGAAACAGCGAGACGACGTCGATGCGGAGCACGTCAGGCATCGCCCGGATCGGCGGCCTCCGCCGCGTGCTCCGAGGCGGCGCGTTCCTCGTCCGTGCGCCCGTCCGTGGGCGCGTTCGGCTCGCCGGCCGCCTCCGTGGCCGCGTTCCGCTCGTTGGCCGACTTCGGGGCCGCGTCCGTCTCCGGCCGTTTCGACGAGCGGCGCCCGCGCGGCCGCCTCGGCCGCAGCGGCTCGAGGCCGAGCGCGCCGGCATCGACGACGATCCGGCCCTCGCGCGGCGCGAACTCGCGGAACACGACCTCGACGGCCGGGATCAGCAGCTCGCCCCGCGGGCCGCCGCGCACGACGTACACCTCGCCGCCGCCGGCCCGGAACACGTCCGCGACCGTGCCGAGCTCCTCGCCCGTCGCGGTCACGACCGGCTGGCTCACGATCTCGTGCCACCAGTAGGCCCCCGGCTCGGGTTCGCCCGCCGGTCGCTCCACCTCGAGGTAGACGTCGCGCAGCCGGTCGGCCGCCTCCCGCGTGCGGATCTCGTGGAAGCGCACGAGCAGCCCCGGCGCGTCCTCCTGCGCCCATTCGATCGTGAGCCGGCGGCTGGTTCCCTCCGGGTACACGGTCGAGCCCGGCTCGAAGCGCGCCGGATCGTCGGACAGCGGCTCGACGCGGACGGCGCCCTGGAGGCCGTGCAGCCCCCGGACGAGCCCGACGACGAACCGCTGCTCGTCGGACGGCACCGGTCAGTCGATCTCGAGCGAGATCGACTCCCCCTGCCGGGCGGACATCACCTTGAGCAGCGTCCGCAGGGCCTTCGCGACGCTGCCGTTGCGGCCGATGACCTTCCCCATGTCGTCCTCGGCCACGTGCAGCTCGATGACGGTCCCCTCGCGATCCTCGTGGACGCCCACCGATACCTGGTCGGGCTGGTCGACGAGCGACCGCGCGACGTACTCGACGAGTTCGACGGCACCCATGGCGACCCCTCTCCGTGCCGCTACTTCGCCGCCGGCAGGATGCCGGCGCGCCGGAACAGCCGCTCGACCGTCTCCGATGGCGTCGCGCCCTGGCTCATCCAGCGCGCCGCCTTCTCCGCGTCGACCTGGAACTCGACCGGGTCTGTCCGCGGGTTGTAGTGCCCGATCGTGTCGATCGCGCGCCCGTCGCGGGCGCTCCGGCTGTCCATGACGACCACGCGATACGCGGGCTGCTTGGTCGCGCCCACGCGCGAGAGTCGGATCCTGACCGCCAAGTGAGTACCTCCTGATACATGGTCCGTTCCCGGCCGGCGGGAATGCTACGGCTTGCTGACGGTGATGATCGTGCGCGACGTCATGCTCGACCCGCTGACCCCGGCGACCGACACGAGCCGGTCGAACGGGAGCAGGTACGGCCTCACGTTCGCGTCGTAGTTCGCGCGCTCGGACGAAGGCATGGCCGACTCGGCCGCGGCGCGCAGCGCACGCAGGTCGACGTACGCGAAACCGCTCGTCGACGGACCGCCCGCCGACGCCAGGGCCTGGGTGAACGCCGGCGTGGCGCCGAGGCTCTGCGCGGTCGACTGGTCGAGCAGCGACGTCACGGTATCCGCGCCGAGGCCGAGGATGAAGCGGCCGTCGGCGAGCGTCCAGCCGATCGAGATCGACGCCGGAAGTGCCCCGGCGGCTCCGGCGCCGGGTCCCGCGCCGGCCGCCGACGCGAGAGCGGACGCCGGGATCGTGAGCGTGGTGACCGTTGCCGACCCATGTTTCGAGTCCGTGACCGTCAGGCCACTGACCCCCATGGATCCGATCATCTTCACGAGCGAGGTCAGCTGCCCGAGGCGCTGGGTCGCGAGCGACTCGTCGGTGACCGTGGCGATCAGCGCCACGCGCGGCATCGGCGCGGTGGCGGTCGCGGCGTCGACGACGACGCCCGCGTCGCCCATCCACGACACGAACGACTCCAGCGAGCCGCCGAGGAGCGCCTCGACCTGCGCGATCGAGTCGGCGCCGGACGAGCCCGCTCCCGACGCGCCGCTGCCCGAGCCGCTCGCCGCCGCGGTGGCCTTCAGCTGCGTGACCAGGCAGGCCAGCGCCTGCCCGGCGTCGTGCGTCTCGAAGTACGCGAGCGCAGTGCCGGGCACGTGGTCCGCGAGTGTCGACTCATGCGGCGCCGGTGGCGTGCCACCGGACACCTGCCCGCGGAGGTCCGCGACGATCTGGTCCGCCTGCGCGCGGAGCGTGCCGTACGCCGACTGGGGAACGGCGTGGGCCGAGCACGCGGCGAGCGGAGACGCGAGCGGCGCCGCGCTCGGGGCGAGCGCCCGGACCTGCTGCTGGATCGCCGAGGCCGACACGTACACGGATGCCAGTGACGGCGATGCAGCGCCGGAGACCGCCGACTTGTACGACGCGGATCCGGCGAGGCCGGCCGCCCTGCCGTTCTTCACGTCCTGGACGGCAGAGATCGCCGCGGGGTCGTTCGTCGCGACGAACGACCCGTTCAGCAGCGCCACGCTCAGCTCGCGTGGCGTGCCGGCAGCGGACGACCCGGACCCGGTCGCGTCACCGGCGGCGCCTTCCGCCGGCATCGTGAACGTCCAGACCGTCATGCCCGCCACGGTCGACTGCTTCGGAGCCCTGCCGGCCTTCTGTGCCTCGCCGACGACCTTGTCGAGCTCCGACCGCGCCTTCGCCTGGTCCGCGACCGCGGCCAGCACGACGACGGCGGGCGTCGACGCGGTGGCACCCGGCAGGACGGCGACGCCGACGGTGCCCTGGAACCACGGCGCGACGTCGCGTGTGTACGAGAACCGGGTGCTCGAGTCGCCGACCGTGAGCAGCCGATCCCACGTCTGGCCGAGCTTCGACTGGAGGTTCGACGTGTCGGCGAAGCCCGGGAAGTTCGACAGGAACGAGGCGAGCGCGGGTCCCTGGTCGCCGGGGACGTCGAGCCTGCCCTCGGCGTACACCATGGCGTTCGCCGGCACCCATGCCAGGGTCGGCGAGTCGCCTGCGCCACGCGTCGTCACGAGCGCCACGGCCGCGGCCGTCGCGACGACGAGCACGGTCACCGCGATCGCGATCCACCAGCGCCACGGGCGTCGTGGTGGCGGAGCCGGCACCTGCTCGGGAGCCTCGGGAACGATGCTCCATCCGTTCGTCGCCTCAGCGGCGGCGGGCACGCCGGCCCCCTCGGGAAACTCGTCCTGCGACCCCGTCGATCCCTCCTGATAGGTCATCGTCCGAACGGCAGCGCCGGCCGCCGACCTCCCTGCTTCTGCAGCATGCGCATGACGCGCTGCATCTCGCCGAACTGCTTGACGAGCCGGTTCAC
>JAKAAV010000203.1 GCA_021802185.1 Chloroflexota bacterium
CGCGCGAACTGCACGAGATGGGGTACGCCGACCCGATCTCGATGGCCGGCGGGTTCGACCGGTGGAAGGCCGAGGGCAGGCCGACGACGCAGCCCCGCGTGCTGACGGCCGAGCAGCGCCGGCGGTACAGCCGCCACCTCCTGATGCCGGAGGTCGGCGCGGAGGGTCAGGCGAAGCTGCTCGACTCGCGTGTCCTCGTCGTCGGTGCGGGCGGGCTCGGCGCCCCGGCGCTCCTGTACCTCGCCGCCGCCGGCGTCGGCACCATCGGTATCGTCGACTTCGACACGGTCGATCTCAGCAACCTCCAGCGCCAGGTCGTGCACCCGTCCGACCGAGTCGGCCACCGCAAGACCGAGTCGGCCGCCGAGACGGTGCGCGCGCTGAACCCGGACGTCCGCGTCGAGATCCACGACGAGCTGCTGGACGCGTCGAACGTCGCCCGGATCATCGCCGGCCACGACGTGATCGTCGACGGCACCGACACGTTCGAGACGCGGTACGTGCTGAACGACGCCGCGGTCGCGGCGGGGATCCCCGTGGTTCACGCGAGCGTGTTCCGCTTCGAGGGCCAGCTCACGGTCTTCGCGCCCGGACGCGGGCCGTGCTACCGGTGCCTGTATCCGGCTCCGCCCCCGCCCGAGCTGGCGCCCTCGTGCTCGGTGGCCGGCGTGCTCGGGGTGGTGCCCGGGACGCTCGGCATCCTGCAGGCGACGGAGGCGCTCAAGCTGCTGCTCGGCATCGGGACGCCGCTGATCGGCCGGCTGCTCCTGTACGACGCGCTCGACGAGTCGTTCGAGGAGCTCGAGCTGCGCCGCGACCCGCACTGTCCGGCATGCGGGGAGGGGCGAGTGGGGGACGCGCTCGTCCGGCCGTCGCCCGAGGCGGTCGTCCCCGCCCCGCTCCCGAGCGCCCGACCGTTCCGCATCGGCTGATCGCCCGTGGCGCGGCCCGTCGAGCTTCCGCGCCCCCTCCGCGACGCGATCGTGGCGTGGTCGCTCGCGTGCCGGCCGAACGAGGCGTGCGGGATCGTGTCGGCTGACCGCGTGCTCGACGAGGGAGGCGAGGCGTCGGAGTTCCGCGGCCTGACCAACGCCGCGGCGTCGCCCTACCGGTTCGTCATCGACCCCGCGGAGCAGCTCCGGTTGATGCTCGAGCTCGACGACGCGGGACAGGTCGTGTGGGCGATCGTCCACTCGCACGTTCGCTCGCCGGCGGAGCCGTCCCCGACCGACGTGGAGCTCGCGTTCTATCCCGACGCGCTCCACCTGATCTGCTCGCTGACCGACCCCGACGACCCGGTGGTGCGCGCCTGGCGCATCCGTGACGGGATCGCGACAGAGGTCCCGCTCGAGGTGGGGGAGTACCGAGGACCGGAGGCCGAGGCACGGTGGTCGCGAGACGGAGTGGCCGCGAGCCCGGAAGCCCGGAGAGGGGAGTCGGAAGCCGAGTAGCGGCGAGCCGGCTCCCGTTTCCGAGCCGGCCCCGGGCCCTGCCGGCTCGGGCCCAGCCCGCCTCGGGCCAGGATACCGGGCGCGATGACCCGGAGCGCTATCCCCTGAACGCCGCGAGCAGTGCCACACCGACGGCGATGGCGCCGACACCGGCGATCTGCACGCGGCTCAGCCGTTCGCGGAACAGGATCCAGGCGGCGATCGCCGCGATCGCCGCGAACTCCGAGCCCAGCACGGACGTGATCGCGATGTCGTGCGCGGAGCCGATCGTGAAGACGGCGAACCCCACGACCTCCATCACGGCCGACAGCGTCACGAACGGCGCCGCGGCGCGCGTCAGGCGGAGGTTCCGGGTGACCAGGAGCGGCACCGCCACGAACAGGAAGCCGACGAGCCGCGCTGGCAGCACGACCCACGCCAGCGGCAGCGTCGAGCTGACCTGGCCCGCCGAGAACAGCACCGTCCCGAAGGCGAGCGCGGCGCCGAGCCCGAACAGGGCCGGCACGAAGCGCGCGGTGCGCACGTCGCCGGTGGGCCTGGACGAGGGGTCGAGCCCCGCGGCGAGGACGACGCCGGCGGCGATGAGCGCAAGGGAGCCACCGACAGCCGGGGCGATCGACTCGCCGGCGATCGCCGCGATGACCGCGGCGACGGCACCCTCGGCCGACGCGATCGGCGCGACGACCCCCACGCGGCCGATCCGCATGCCGGCGTACTCGAGCAGCAGCCCCACGACGTTGCCGGCACCGACCAGGAAGAGCCAGAACGCCGACCGGGCGTCGAGCGAGACGGGTTCGGTGGCCAGGAACGGCAGCAGGATCACGAGGCCGATCGTCATGACCCAGGCGAGCGTGAGGCGCGCCCCGATCAGGCGGCTCGCCTCCGCCGACGACATCGTCGTGACCGTCCAGCACGCCGCCGCGCCGAGCCCGGCGACGATCGCGATCGTCGTCCCGCCGTCGCTCATCCCGGGTGCGCGAGTCGCCTCGCCGAGCCGTGCGCCCGAATCGGTTGGCCGTTCACCCTCGCTCGTCGCGGCCGCGAGCGACCGGCGTGGGCGCCGCCGGCGCCGGGATCGTGTCGTGTCCCACGCGATGCTCCGCGGTCCACCGCACGCCGCTGACCGCCCAGTAGTCGGCGAGGACGGCGAGCCGGGCGGCGTACGTCGACCGCGCATGCTCGAACGCGTGCCACGCGTCCGCGGGTTCCTCGAGGTCGTACCCCGCCGCAGCCAGCCGGGCGTACGCGTCGTCGAACATGTCCCGGTCGACCCCGGACCCGTCGGTCGCCTTCAGCTCGAGGAAGTTCGAGATGTCCTCGACGAAGTGAGCGCCGACGCGCTTGGTCAGCTCCGCCTGCCCGCGCGGCACCCCGCGGATCGTCGTGAGCACGAAGCACGCGGCGTCGAGCACGGCGCCGAGCGACCCGACCCACGACGTGTTGTCGTGGCTGGACCGGAAGTAGCCGAGGATCGGGTAGGCGACGTGGGAATCGAGGACCTCGGCCGACCACTGCTCCCAGTCCGAGAACAGCGCCGGCAGCTTCTCGACGAGGCTCGTTCTGGCGTACGTCTCGAGCAGCGTCACGGACGACGGCGGCGCCCCGGCGCGCGCGCCGAGCGTGACGACGAGGATCTCGCGCCGCTGGAACGAGCCGAACAGCGAGAACAGGTACGTGATGACCAGCGCCACGACACCGAGCCCGCTCGCGGCCGCCATGAGGCTCAATGCGCGCGCCAGCGGACCGACCGCGAGGATGTCGCCGAACCCGAGCGTGAACAGCGACGTGCCCGCGAAGTAGATCGCGACGCCGATGTTCGGAGCCTGGGGTGAGATCTGGTCGCCGAGCGCGAAGAACACGAGGCCGTACCCGACGAGCAGCGTCAGCATCCACACGACCAGGAGGACCATGACGAGCGCCGGGGCGTAGATCCCGAGCAGCAGCTGCCGCCGCATCTCGTCCGTCGTGCGGAGGCAGACCGCGCGCCACGCGTCCCACGTGTAGCGGGTCAGGTGCTTGGCGATGCGGTAGCGGCCGGGCGTCGGGCGCGGGACGACGATCGTCTGGAAGACGTCCCAGAACGCGAGCGCGATCAGGACCACGCCGACGATGAAGGCGAGCGGCTGCATCGTGGCGGATCATCCCATGCCGAGGCCGACGGGGCGAGCGGCCCAGGTCGGGTGCTCGCGTCCGGCGTCCGCCTGCCGTGGGACCTGCGGCCGCGTGCCGTGGGACCTGCGGCCGCGTGCCGCGGCGCTCGAGCGCTACCTGCGGCCGCGTGCCCTGGCACCGGCGGCCGCCGGGTGGCGGCACCTGCGGCCGCGTGCCGCGGCACCGGGGCGGCCGCCACCACGGCGCTCGAGCGTGCCGCTCGCCACCTGGGCGGCCGCCGCCCACGGCGCTCGAGCGCTGCCGCTGACCGTTCACCGGGCTCCAGCGTGTTGCCGCCGCACCCGGAGCCCGAGTGTGTCGCTTACCGCCCACCGTGGTGGTACGCACGGCGTGGTCGCACTGCCCAGCCTTTCCCTGCCAAACCGCGGACCTCGATCCAGCCGCGCCCACCCGCTTCGTGCGTGGCGAGGTCGCGTTGCCGATGGTGTGGGCCGCGCGCGGGGTGCTCGACGGACCGCGAGACGGGAGCGGCTTGCGTATCACCACCACCAGTGGTGAACGACACTCTCCGGCGCCGGGTGGACCGATACCACCACGCACGGTGGTAGGCGACACACGGCCGCGGCCTGATCGGCCGTGGCCGTCCTCCTGCCTCGGCCGTGCTGCCTCGGCCGTGCTGCCTCGCCCTGCGCTCGCGCCGTGCTGCCTCGGCCGTGGCCGTCCTCCTGCCTCGGCGCGCTCGCCCGTGGCCGTGGCCTCGCCCTGCGCTCGCGCCGTGCTGCCTCGCGCCGTGCTGCCTCGCGCCGTGCTGCCCCGGCGGCTCGAAGCGAACCGTCCCTGGATCTACCTCGGCGGCGGTCCCTGTGACCTGGTGCGCCGCAGCACCTCGAGGCGCTGCTCGAACTCGTCCGGCCCGATCTCGCCGCGAGCGAACCGCGCTCGCAGGATCTGCTCCGGATCTTCCGCCTGCGGCCCCGGCGCCCAGTATCGATCCGGGCTGCGCGGCCCGGATATCAGCCGCACCACGATCCAGACGAACAGGCCGACGATCGCGAGCCACACGAGCATGCCTATGATGGCTCCGATCCAGCCGACGCCGGCGTTCCAGCCCCAGAACATCATCGCGTTGTCACCACCGGTTCCCTGCACGCCGGACGCGGGCGTGCGTCCCGTCCGGCATCGTGCCTGCTGATCTGTCCGGCGCGTCCGCCGAACTGCACGATTCTCCGCCCGAACGCTGAACCGCCGCTGAAGAGTTGCACGGCCAGGGGAGTTGCACG
>JAKAAV010000204.1 GCA_021802185.1 Chloroflexota bacterium
GTCCGGTCAGGCGCAGGTCGTGTCCGGTCAGGCGCAGGTGGTCCGGTTCGGGCGCCGGCGGTCCCGTCACCCGCGGGGGTCGGTCGGGCCTCGGCGGCCAGGCGCCCGAGTGACGGGGTGAGGTACCGGTGTGGCGGTCAGGCGCTCGTGGTCGCGTGCCCGTCTGTCAGCCGCCGGCGGTAGTCCGACCGGCCCGTGCCGCGAGAATGGTCCGCTGCGCGATGGCAGCGGCGAGCGCGAACAGCGCGGCGAACCCGAGGTCCGAGAACGCGTGGACCTCGAAGCCGAAGAGCGGCACGGTGGGTCCGAACCCGATCCTGAGCCGATGGCCGAACGTCCCGAGGGACGCGATCGCGGCGAGCACGGGCACGACGGCAGAGGTCCACCGCCGCTGGCCCACGAACCAGCCGACCGTCGATCCGATGATCGTGCCCGCGGCCATGAACGTGGCGAGCACTCCGTAGGCGTTGAGCGGCACTCCTGCGCACCCCCTTCGATGACGACTTCGAACAGCCCTGCGCGGCGCGACCTGCCCGGGGCGTGACGTCCACGGCTCGGCTTCCGTCGAGCGTCGGCCCGGTTGCCTCCGTCAGGCGGTCGTCCGGCGCCGGCCTGCCTTCCTGTGCTGGCCCGTCCCCGTGCGTCGACCTGGCCCGGTCCGTCGGCCGGCGCGCTCCCTCGCGATTGCGGCCCGGCCCCCCGTCGGGGAGACCGGGCGGTGTCCTGCCGAAGTTGCCGGAGCCGCTGTCGAGGTCGGCCACGCTACTCCAGGTAGTCCTTGAGCTTGCGCGACCGGCTCGGGTGGCGCAGCTTCCGGAGGGCCTTCGCCTCGATCTGGCGGATCCGCTCGCGGGTGACGTTGAACTCCTTGCCGACCTCCTCGAGGGTCCGGGCTCGCCCATCCTCGAGGCCGAAGCGGAGCTGGAGCACGCGCCGCTCGCGACCCGTCAGGGAGTCGAGCACCGCCTCCACCTGCTCCTTGAGCAGCTGGTGCGACGCAGCCTCGGCCGGTGCCAGAGCCGCGCGGTCCTCGATGAAGTCGCCCAGGTGGGAGTCCTCTTCCTCGCCGATCGGCGTCTCGAGCGACACCGGCTCCTGGCTGACCTTGATGATCTCGCGGACCTTCTCGGGTGTGACCACGATCTCCTGGCCCTTGGACATCGCGTCGGCGATCTCCTCGACCGTCGGCTCGCGTCCCAGTTCCTGGAGAAGGCCGCGCGACACGCGGATCAGCCGGTTGATCGTCTCGACCATGTGGACCGGGATCCGGATCGTCCGGGCCTGGTCCGCGATCGCCCGGGTGATCGCCTGCCGGATCCACCACGTCGCGTAGGTCGAGAACTTGTAGCCCTTCTCGTAGTCGAACTTCTCGACCGCCCGGATGAGGCCGATGTTCCCCTCCTGGATGAGGTCCAGGAAGCTCATGCCGCGCCCGATGTACTTCTTCGCGATCGACACGACGAGGCGCAGGTTCGCGCTCGTCAGCTGCTCGCGCGCGTCGCGTCCCATGCGCACCAGCACGCCGCGCCGCTCGCGCAGCTTGGTGCCGGCCGGCACGGTCGGGTCCCAGCCCATCTCGAGCAGGAGCTCGTAGTCGTTGCCGGCCTCGATCCAGCGCCGCAGGTAGTCGTGCCCGACCTCGCGCGACCAGTCGTAGAGCGCGCGGAGCCCGGGATTGTCGCGCGAGTCGAGGTCGCCGTTGTGGACCGAGACGAACGCGAAGTCGACCAGGCCGGTGAAGGCGTCCGCCGTTGGCTGCTCGTTGTATGCCTGGACGCGCGACTTGGCCTCCCTGAGGAGAGCCTTGGTCCCCTCCCCGGTCGCCTCGCGCTGCGCCTTGACCAGGTGGAGGTCCGGGACCTGCGCCAGCATCTCGTCGGCCGCGGCCTGCCCGAACGCCGCCCGGACGATTCGCTCGGACTCGCGGCCGTAGGGCAGGCGGTGCTGCGGGTGCAGCGTCCGCGTCTTGCGCTCGGTGTCGTTCTTCGTCCACTCGAACAGCTGGAGGACGCCCTTCCAGGGCTCCTCCGCGATCTGCTCGCCGAGCTCGATCGCCTTGGCGAGGACGACCTCTTCCTCCGCCGTCAGGAGCGGCACCTTGCCGATCTCCTTCAGGTACATCCGGACCGGGTCGTCGATGCCGATCATGTCGGCCGACAGCGCCTCGATCTCCTCGGGCGTCGGCTCCTCGGCCTCTTCCTCGAGCTGGGCAGGCGGCTCCTGCCACGGCCCGCGGTCGCCGTCGTCGACGGCGACGTCCACGCCGAGCTCGGCGGCGGCGATCTCCGGACCGCCCTCCATCTCTTCGTCGCTGTCCTTCGGCGACACCTCGTCGTCGATGCCGCGGCGGCGCCGATCGCGCTCCAGCACGGAGGCGACGAGCACCTTGTCGGACGGGTCCATCGTCATGCGGGTTCTCCCACTGCGGTCCTGTCGGTTCGTATCAACATGGTGGAAGCGGCCGCCCGGCGATCCAGGTCGGCGCGCTCCCGTTGAAGCGTTCTGATTCGGTCGTGGAGCGCCTCGAGCTCGCCGGGGTCGCGGGCACCGTCCGCCGGGGCCGCGTGCCGGGACTCCAGGTCCGCCAGGTCCGCGCGAAGGAAGTCAAGCTCCTCGTCGACGTGACGGCGCTCGAGGTTGATGAGGCACTGGTCGACCGCTCGCGCGGCCCGGTCGCTCGACAGCTCGGGGCGGTCGCGAAGCAGCAGGCCGCGCGCCACCAGCCCCAGCTCCGGGTCGAGTTCGCGCAGGAACGTGTCCAGCGGCGCGCCCCACTCGTCCGGATTCGCCTCCCTCGCCTGCCGGTCGGCCATGAGAAGGGCTCGCCAGAGCTCGCGCGCCGGCGTCGTGAGCAGCGATTCGGCCGGGAGGCCGACGTGCGCGAGCCGGATCTCCGGCAGGCGCAGCATGAGCCCGAGGAGTTCCTGCTCGATCGGATCGATCGCCCGCGCCGCGGCCGCCGGATCGCCACCTTCGCGAGCGGCGAGGACCGCGTCCGCGGTGAACCGTCCGGTCCCGTGTCCCGTCGCGCCGGGATCTGCCGCGCCCGGCCGGGACGAATCGGGACGCTGGAGGACCTGGAGGACCGTCCGCTCGTCGACACCGCTCCGCCGCGCGAGCGCCTGGACGTACGCGGTCCGCTCGACCGGATCGCCGATGTGCCGCAGCGTGGGCGCGACCGCCTCGACGAGGCGCTTGCGTCCGGGCACCGTCCGCGGATCGTGACGGGCCGCGAAGTAGTCGATGAGGTAGTCCATGATCGGCTGGGGCGCCGCCGTCGCCGTTTCCCAGGTCGCTCGCTCGTCCCGGATCACCTCGTCCGGGTCGAGGCCCTCGGGCAGCCGGACCACGCCGACCTCGGTCAGTCCGATCGGGGCGCGGCTCTGCTGGATCTCCGAGATCAGTGCGGTCAGCTCGGTCGCCCCGAACGTCCCCGCGCTCTGCCCGGCCGGATCGACGTCGTACGCGAGCGCGATCGATGGCGCGTAGCGCGTGACCAGCTCGACCTGCGCGGCCGTCAGCGCAGTCCCGAGCCCTGCCACGACGTTCGAGAACCCGGCCTGATGCGCCATCAGCGCATCCGTGTATCCCTCGACGATCACGGCGCGGCCCGTCTTGCGCATCGCCGTGCGAGCGCGGTCGATGAGGTAGAGCGACCGGCTCTTGTCGAACAGGGGCGTGGCCGGCGAGTTCAGGTACTTCGGGCCACGGTCGCGCTCGGGCGTTCCCTCCGCCGGACCGCCTGCGTGCTCGAGGATCCGGCCTCCCAGGCCCGTCGCGTTCCCGCTCGCGTCGCGGATCGGGAAGATGATCCGGCCTCGGAAGCGGTCGTACACGCCGCCGCGCCGCCCGCGGATCCCGAGGCCGACCGTCTCCAGCTCGTCGTCTGTCGCGCCCCGCTTCGTCCGGAGCGCCCGGGAGAGCGTCTCCCAGCCCTCCGGCGCGTAGCCGAGCTGGTACGTCCCGATCGTGTCGTCGGTGAAGCCGCGTCCCCGGAGGTAGTCGAGCGCGGCGTGGCCGTGCCGCGATTCGGTGAGGACGGCGTGGTAGAAGGCGATCGCCGCCTCGAGGACTTCGCGGAGGCGCCGCTTCCGGGCGTCCTCGCGCGTCGTCCGTTCATCGAGCTCGACGCCGGCACGCCCGGCGAGGAGCCGGAGCGCGGCGGGGAAGTCGATTCCCTCGCGCTGCATGACGAAGCTGAAGACATCTCCCCCGAGGCCGCACCCGAAGCAGTGCCAGCTCTCCCGTGCGGGCGTCACGACGAACGAGGGCGTGCGCTCACCGTGGAACGGGCACAGCCCCTTCCATGTCGTGCCCGCCTTCCGGAGGGGGACGCTCTCGCCGATGACCTCGACGATGTCGAGCTTCGACTTGACGGTGGCGACGACGCCTGTGGACAAGGAACCTCTCGTGAGGGCGGCGGCCCGAGCCGTCGGACCAGCTCCGACCGCCGACGGCCTGGCCCGGGCGATCCGCGCTCCCGCCGCGCGACCACCCGAACATGCGTAGGGCCGTGTCAAGTCTTGACACGGCATCGAAGGCGGTCATGATGCGCGCCGCGGAGCGGCGTTGTCAAGGGCTACGGCCCGGAATCGGGCGCCATGCGGGTGCTTGTCAAGAGTCCGGACATGCAGATCGGACGCATCCGGGCACGCCGCGTGGCTTGTCAAGTCTTGACACGGGGCGCCGCCGCAGTCACTTGGGCAAGACGGGACGAGGGCGCGGCCCCACGGCGAATCGCGTGCGGAGGGGACGTCTGGGATCGTCAGGCCGTGCGCGTTCCCGCCGTGTCGAAGCTCATCGCGCGCTGGAGCGCCGCGGCCCGCATCTCGGCGGGC
>JAKAAV010000205.1 GCA_021802185.1 Chloroflexota bacterium
CCTGTCGGCGGCCTCGTCGCCACGAGGATCCCGGCGGCCACCCGCCCGCGGCGGCGAGCCCGGCAAGCAGGCGCAGGCCGACACGTCCCACGACCCGGCGCCGCGAGGCGCCCTCCATGGTGGCGATGTCGCGGATGTCTGCGCGCAGCGACGCGGGGGCCTCGCCGGGCGATCGCCGCAGCAGCGCGTCACGCACGGCGCGCTCGAACCGCTCGTCGTCGCTCCGGCCGCCATCGGACGGACGGATCCCGTCACCCGTGCCCGTCGGCGGTCTGCTGCTCATCGCGCCACCTCCGTCGTCCGCTCGGCGGCGTCATAGCTCGCCCGGAGCGCCGACAGGCCGCGGTGCAGGCGGCTCTTCACCGTTCCCTCGGGCACACCGGTCCGTGCCGCGATCCCGGGCACCGTGAGGTCCTCCACGAACCGCAGGGCGAGCACGAGGCGCCGCTCGGCAGGCAGGTCCGCGAGGGCGCGATCCAGTGCATCTCGCTCGGCCATCCCGTCGGACGAATCGGGGGCGGGCGGATCGATCGGGCCGGCGACGCTCACGGGCGCCAGTCGCCGGTGGCGCGAGCGGTCGCGGCAGACGTTGACGACGATGCGGTCGAACCACGCGTCGAACCGATCGGGCTCGCGCAGCTCGCTCCAGTGCCGCCAGGCACGCAGGGCCGCGTCGTGCACCGCGTCCCGCGCCCCCGACGGATCGCCGAGGACGATGCCGGCGAGGCGATACGCCCGGTCGAGCCGCGCGGTCGTCAGGCGCTCGAACGCCTCACGCGACCCGGCCTGCATGCGGCCCGACGTCCGCTCCACCAGCGCGACCCTCTCCAGCTCCTCCGCCCCGATCATGCCATCCAGACGAACGACGTGGCACGGATCGTTCCATCTTCGGCAGGCGCCTCGTCCGGCATGCGACGCATCGAGCCGGCGCCGTCGAGCATGCCGTCAGCCCGGTGTCCGGATCGCCTGCCACGTGCGACCGCCGTCGGTGCTCCGGACGAGCTGCTCGGCCGGCGGCGTCGCATCGAGGACGAGGAACCAGGTCGTATCATCGACGAGCCATCCCGCGAGCGCGCCGAAGGCCCCGGGCTCGGCGCCCATCTGGATATCCGACCACGTGCCGCCACCGTCGGCCGTGCACCAGGTTCCGTCGGCGCCGCCGAGCGGCATCCAGATGAGGCCCGCTCCGTTCGCGCGCATCCCGATCCCCCACAGTGCGTCGAGCTCGGGGATCGCGCCGACGTTGGGAGCGGGATAGCCCTGTACCGGATAGGCGCCGGCCACGACGTGCCAAGTGCGACCGCCGTCGTCGGTGGCGACGACCGCCTTGTCCGAGTTGCCGGCCTCGCCCCCTCCCGCGCAGGCGACCCAGGCATGCATCGGATCGGGGAAGCTCAGGCCATCGGCGGACAGCGGTGGGTAGGTCGGGCAGGGTTGCGCGGGCGCGGGGAACCAGGTGCGCCCGGCATCGCTGGTCGTCTCGAGCGTCGGTCGGGTCCCGCCCTCCAGGCCCCAGCCGTGCGTGGCGTCGACGAAGTCGAGGGCGACGAAGCCGCGGTCGGCGATCGTCTGCCACGTCACCCCGCCGTCCCGGCTCTGCAGCAGCTCGGGGCGACAGGTCGATGGGTCACCGGGCTCGCACACGACGCTCGTCCAGGCGAGCGCGCTGCCGACCACTGCCACGGAGCGCAGCGGCCCCGGTGCGACGCTCGACGTCGTCCAGTGGGCGCCGCCGTCATCGGTGCGCCAGACGATCCCTTCGCCGGTCGCCACGAAGCCACCCTCGCCGCCCGTGCCGCCGACGAGCAGACCGCGCTCTGCGGTGAAGAACCCCACCCCGTCGATCGCGTCCGTCCGGGTTCCCGTCGGCACTGGGATGGGCGGCGCGGCTGCGCTGGCCCGCGGGCCGGGGAGTGGCGTCGCGGCCGGCGCCGGAGTCAGCGCCCACTGCACCGGCGTCCCCTGCGGCAGCTGACCGCCCGAGTCCAGCTGCTCGCCGTGCACCTCCACTTCCGCGCCCGAGACGTCGATACTGCTCAGGATGATCCCACCGAGGAACCCCGGCAGGTCAACGCGCGTCCACTTCGTCCCGTCGGCCGAGCGCCACACGACGGGCTCGGTCGCCGCCGCTGACGACCACCCGACGGCGAGGATCGTCGAGCCGACGACCGCGACCGCCGTGGGCGTGGCGCCCCCAGTCGAGGCCGCCGGGAAGGACGCGCTCATGTCGGTCGCGGCCCACGTACGGCCGTCTCGCGAGGTCCAGGCGTAGGGCGGCGTGCCGCCCAGGAGGTTGCCGACCGCGACAAAGCGAGCGCCGGTCCAGGCGAGGCCGTTGACGAGGAGGTGGCCCTGTGACGAAGGGAAGATCGGAGACGCCGCCACGCGGTCCCAGTGCACCGCGTCGCTCGACGTCCAGATGGGCGGCTGCGGAGCGCCGGCCGGGAGGTGGGGCACGCCCACCGGGGACTGGCCCACGGCGACATAGGTCGATCCCTGGCGCACGACATGCTGGAGGAGCGCGCCCTGCAGCGACGCCTGCGCGGGTTGCCGTGTCCACGTCCGCCCGTCGCTCGAGGTCCAGATCGCAGTCCCCCGTGTCGTGATGTCCTGCGTGTTCGGCGAGTAGCCGTCCGTGCCGAACGCGACCAGGGTCCCGTCGGGCGCGACGGTGAGGCCGTCCATCGTCGCGTCGGTGCCGCCGGCGATCGTGGCGTGGACGAAGTGCACGCCGTCGGTCGAGTACCACGCGTCCGCGTCGGCCGAGGCGCCGGCGTCGGCCTCGCGAAAGCCGACCGCCACGTAGCCCGAGCCGCCCGGGAGCGTCGCCGCCACGTACTCGCCGGGGACCAGCGGCGTGATGACGGGCGTGGACAGGTTGCCGGTCCGCGGCACGAGCGGCTGCCAGGTGAAGCCGGCGGCCGTGAACGGGGTCGAGAGGACGGACGGGGTGGCCTCGGGAGATGGCGCGGGCGTCGCGGGAGACATGGAGGCGGCGGTCGACGGCACAGCCGCTCGCTCGCTCGAGGACGGGACCGACGGAGCCACCGACGCGGCAGGCCCACCGGCCGGTCGTGCAAGGACGAGCAGCCCGCCGATCAGCGCGACCACGACCGCCGCGGCGAGCCCCGTTGCCGGCTGAAGCCATCGACGACGGGCGCCGCCGCCGGACGCCCGAGCGACGGGAGACGGCTGGCGCACGGGCTGCGCGATGGCCGACACGCGGGCGCGCAGTGCCTCGGGGGCTTCGGACGGGACGCGGCGGAGGACCACCGCCCGCAGGTCGCGCTCGAACCGATCGTTGTCGGCCCGACCGGCGCCGGTGAGCGCGTCGTCCTCAGCACGACGCCCTACACCGTGCGGCTCGCCGTTCATCGCACGCCTCCCTCCAGGCGCTCGGCCGCCTCGTACGCGGCGCGCAGCCGCCGCAGCGCGTAATGGAGGCGGGACTTCACCGTGCCCTCCCGCTCCCCGGTCCGCGCCGCGATCTCCGCCAGCGACAGGTCGGCGCCGTAACGCAGACGCACGACGATGCGGTGATCGGGATCGAGCGCATCGAGCACCCGCGCGAGCGCGTCGCGCTCACCGGAACCGGCGAAGGGATCGGCGCCGGGCAGGTCGGGCGGATCGGCGACGGGAAGCGGCCGGATCTTCCGGCGGCGCATCCGATCGCGGCAGCGGTGGACGACGATCGCGTCGAACCATGCGTCGAAGCGGGTCGGATCGCGCAGGGTCGGCCAGTCGCGCCAGGCCTGCTCGACCGCGTCGTGGACCGCGTCCTCGGCCCCCTCGGGACCGTCCAGGATCATCGCGGCGAGCCGATACGCACGATCGAGGCGGGCCTGCGTCAGCCGCTCGAAGGCGCGGCGTCGCTCGACCGCCGTCTCGGCGGCGCGGCTCCCTGACGCTCCCGCCTCCACCGCGATCCGCCCCTCCAGCCACCCTGCCCCCAGCATGTCCTTCAGGCGCACGCCGCGAGCGGAAGGTTCAATCTTCGCCCCCGGGCCCCACGATGCGTCGCCCAAACGACGGAGCCGTTTGGGCGAGGACCGACCCACAGACAAGTCCCTTTGTACTGGGCGGGAACCGGGCGCATGTTGCGAGCGTCGAAGGTGTCGATGGATCTGAGCGTTCCTCGCGTCCGGCGCCTGCTGCTCCCGCTCCTCGCCGTGCTGCTGGTGGTCTCCTGCTCTGGTGCCGTGCCGACGGCGTCTCCGGCGGACAACCTCGGACCGAGTACCGCGACACGGACTGGCGCGCGGCCCACGCCATTCGTGAGCCCGATCGCCTCGCCCGCGACGGTCGATCCGTCCGGCATCCTCACCGGACCGCTGTACGCGGGTGACGGCTGGCGCGTCCTCCTCGCGACGCATCACCGCTGGACGTCGCCCGTGCCACCGGGCGTCTCGCTCCCCGGCACCTTCTTCGACACCAACTGGCTCGACGTCGCCGACAGCCCGGAAGCCGTCTCCCGGCTCTGGGGCTTCCTCGACGTCGCCCAGCCGCCGCTCGTGGACACGACTCGCGAGGTCGCCGTGGCGCTCGGCTTCCTGACCGGCGTCGGACCGATCTGCGGGCAGGTGCGCCTCGACACCGTGCGGTTCGACGGGGTCGCGCGTGTGGCCGCGGTCGAGGTGGAGGACGCCGGCAACTTCGCGACCCTGCCACCGGCGAGCGGTGGGATCTCCGCCTGCGCCGCGGTGGGCAACCCGACCGTGATCGTGCTGGCGCTCGACCGTTCGAGCCTGCCGACCAGCCCGTTCCGCCTGCGGCTCGACGAGACGCCGCACCCGCCGGGCGCGGCGCCG
>JAKAAV010000206.1 GCA_021802185.1 Chloroflexota bacterium
CTCGGACGGTCGCCGCGGGGATCGACACGGGCGGCACGCATTGCCGCTCGGAAGGCCACGTGTTGCCGCCCGGAAGCGGCACATGTCGGCGGCCGCATCGAAACGTAATGCCCGGCCGATGGTTGATGAGTGGACAGAATCGAGCAGACGCCCCTACACTGGCGGCTCAACCGCAGGGTGGAGTCCCCGTTGGGCCAGGACACGAACAGGGATCGCGTCGCCATCGCCGTCACGGCAGATGGTCGCCGGGTGCCCGTTCGCCTGCCCGACGACTCCATTGGCGTATCGCTTCTCGGCATCCTCCGGCTTCTCGGCCAGGGGGTGCTCTCCCTTATCACCGACTCCCGGCGGGAGTCTGGCGGGAGACGGAGCGTGCACCGCTAGGCGGAGCGATCCGGAACCGACAGGGCCCTCGCCGGGAGGCGAGGGCCTTTTGTTGTGTCGCGGGACGGTGGCGAGGAGGTCGGCTGCGAGCGTCGCGGCCGCAGTCGATCCGAGTGGGGGCAGTCGGGAGACGGATGACGATGACGAGAGGGGCAGGCGCGGTGCGGGATGCCGCCGGCGCGGATGCGGCGGGCACGAGATCGACGAGCGTGGCGGCACCGCGAGGGTCGGCTGCGAGCGTCGCGGCCGAGAGCACCGGGCCCGGACCAGCTGGCGCGGCTGCGGCGGGCACGAGATCGACGAGCGCGGCGGCACCGCGAGGGTCGGCGGAGCGGGGCGCGGCCGAGAGCACCGGGCCCGGACCAGCCGGCGCGGCTGTCGAGCGGGGCGCGGCCGAGAGGACCGGGCCCGGACCAGTCGGCGCGGCTGCGGCGGGCACGAGATCGACGAGCGCGGCGGCACCGCGAGGCGGAGGCTCGACCACGGCGAGGACCGCGGGCGTCACGGCGCCGGCGGGACCGGGCCGTCACCTCCCGGCCGGCGAGGGCGCGCGCGCGGTCGACGAGGCCCGCGCGAGCATGCTGCGCTCGGGGAAGCCGCGCGGCCGCACGCGCATCGGCGCGGATGTGCTCTGCGAGGGGCTGCTCCGGCAGGGCGCGGACGTCATCTTCGGCTACCCCGGCGGCGTGATCCTGCCGCTCTACGACGTCCTCGGTGACTACCCCGAGCTGCGGCACGTGCTGGTCCGCCACGAGCAGGGTGCCGCCCACGCGGCCGACGGCTACGCCCGCGCGACCGGCAGGGTCGGGGTGTGCCTCGGCACGTCCGGGCCCGGCGCGACGAACCTCGTCACCGGCATCGGCAACGCGATGCTCGACTCGATCCCCATGGTCGCGATCACCGGGAACGTCGCCGCGGCGCTGCTCGGCAAGGACGCCTTCCAGGAGATCGACATCACCGGGATCACCCTCCCGATGACCAAGCACAACTATCTCGTGCGCGATGCGAACGATCTCCCGCACGTCATCGCCGAGGCCTTCCACATCGCGCGCACCGGCCGCCCCGGCCCCGTCCACATCGACATCACGAAGGACGCGCTCCAGCAGGAGACGAAGGCGCCCCACCCCGACACCGAAGCCGTGCTCGCCGCGATCCCCGGCTTCCGGCCCACGTTCGAGGGCCACCCCCGCCAGCTCCGGCTCGCCGCGAGACTCATCGACGAGGCACGGCGACCCGTCATCCTGGCCGGCCACGGGATCCTGCTCGCCGAGGCCTGGGACCAGCTGCGCGCGTTCGCCGAGCGAGCGCAGATCCCCGTCGCCCACACCCTGCTCGGCGTCGGCGCGATCGACGAGGCCGACCCCCTGAGCTACGGCTACATGGGGATGCACGGCTGGAAGCACACGAACCGGGCGATCCAGTCGAGCGACCTGCTCATCGCGCTCGGGATGCGCTTCGACGACCGCGTCACGGGCAAGGTCAGCGCATACGCGACCGGCGCGAAGATCATCCACGTCGACATCGATCCCGCCGAGATCGGCAAGAACGTGTCGGTGGACGTGCCGATCGTCGGCGACGTCCGGCGCGTGCTCGAGGCGCTCACGCCACTCGTCGCAGAGAAGCGTCCCGAGGATCGTGCCGAGTACTTTGCGGAGCTTGCCGGGTGGCGCCAGGAGTCCGAGTCGCGGTCCTGGCACGGGTCGGGCGCGTGGCGCGACGGCCTGCTGTCCGCGGACTACGTCGTCGAGCAGATCGGCGCTGCGACCGACCACGACGCGACGCTCGTCGCGGACGTCGGGCAGAACCAGATGTGGGTGGCGCGCTACGGCGGCTTCCGGCGGCCGAACTCGCACCTGAGCTCCGGCGGCCTCGGGACGATGGGCTACGCGCTGCCGGCGGCGATGGGCGCCGCGGTCGGCCGTCCCGACAAGGAGACGTGGGCGATCTGCGGTGACGGCGGGTTCCAGATGACGGTGCAGGAACTGGCGACGCTCGTCCAGGACCACATCCCCGTCAAGATCGCGGTTCTCGACAACAACAAGCTCGGGATGATCCGCCAGTGGCAGGAGCTCGTGTACGCGGGCAACTACCATTCGTCGCACCTGGCCGGCCCCGACTTCCTGAAGCTCGCCGATGCCTACGGGATCCCGGCGTTCCGGGCGACCAGTCCCGACGAGGTGCCGGCCGCGATCGCGTCGGCGCGGGCGATCGACGGTCCGGCCCTCGTCCACTTCCGGATCGCGGACGAGCAGAACGTGTTCCCGTTCATGCCGGCCGGCAAGGGGCTGTCAGACCTCATCGAGGAGTGGGGAGGGGCCGACGAATGACGGACCAGTTGACCGCGCCCGCGTCCCGCTCGATCCCGGGCACGGGCGCCGGACACCGCCACGTGCTCGTGGCCGTCGTCAACAACCGGCCCGGCGTCCTCAACCGCGTCGCGAGCCTCATGCGCGCGCGCAACTTCAACATCGACTCGCTCGCGGTCGGGCACACCGATCGGCCGGACGTCAGCCGCATGACGATCACGCTCCACGGCGACGACGTGGCCGTCGAGCAGGCCGCGAAGCAGCTCTACAAGCTCATCGACGTCCTGAAGGTCCAGGACGTCACGAACGAGCCGCGCATCGAGCACGAGCTCGCGCTGATCAAGGTCCGGGCGACGAACAGCACGCGAGCCGAGGTTCTGAAGATCGTCGAGCTCTACAAGGGCCGCGTCGTCGACGTGGCCGCCGACTCCGTGATCGTCGAGGCCACCGGCACGGAGGACGAGATCGACGCGCTGGTCGCGCTGGTCGGCGGGTTCGGGATCCGGGAGATGGTCCGCACCGGCACGACGGTGATGGTGCGCGGGCCCCAGGTGGTGGAGTACGAGGGAGCAGGCAAGTGACGGCGCGGATGTACTACGACGCGGACGCCGATCCCGCGGCGCTGGCGGATCGCACGGTCGCGATCATCGGCTATGGGAGCCAGGGGCACGCGCACGCGCTCAACCTGCGGGACTCGGGGGTCGACGTCGTCGTCGGGCTCGCGCCGAACAGCAAGAGCCGCGCGATCGCGGCGGAGGCCGGGCTGCGCGTCGCGGACGTGGGGGAGGCCGTTCGCCGGGCCGACGCGATCATGATCCTCGTCCCCGACACGGCCCAGAAGGCCGTCTACGACGCGGAGATCGCGCCGAACCTGCGCGAGGGGCAGCTGCTCCTGTTCGCGCACGGTTTCAACATCCACTTCGGGCTGATCGACCCGCCCGACGGCGTCGACGTCGGGATGGTCGCGCCCAAGGGGCCCGGCCACCTGGTCCGTTCCGTCTACGTCGAGGGTGGCGGCGTGCCGGCGCTGTTCGCGGTCCACCGCGACCACAGCGGCACCGCCCGTGCGCGCGTGCTCGCGTACGCCCGGGCGCTCGGCGCGACGCGCGCCGGCGTCCTCGAGACGACGTTCGCCGAGGAGACCGAGACCGACCTGTTCGGCGAGCAGGCCGTGCTGTGCGGCGGCGTGTCGAACCTCGTCAAGAACGGGTTCGAGACGCTCGTCGAGGCCGGCTACCAGCCGGAGCTCGCGTACTTCGAGGTGATGCACGAGCTCAAGCTGATCGTCGACCTCATGTACCGCGGCGGGCTCAACTTCATGCGGTTCAGCGTCAGCGACACGGCGGAGTACGGCGACTACGTGTCCGGGCCGCGGATCGTCGACGATCACGTGCGGCAGACCATGCGCCAGGTCCTGTCCGAGATCCAGGACGGCACGTTCGCGCGGAAGTGGATCGCCGAGAACGAGGCCGGGCGGCCGGCATTCGACCACATGCGGCGCCGCGACCAGCAGCACCAGATCGAGCGCGTGGGCGCGGAGCTGCGGTCGAAGATGCGGTGGCTCAATCCCGTGGAGGTGCGTCCCGAGCAGGCCCAGGCCTCGGCCGAACGGTCGGGCGGGCCGGGAGGATCGCGATGACGGCAGAGGTAGCGCGGCCCGGTGTCGCAACCGGGCGGGTTCGCATCTTCGACACGACGCTCCGTGACGGCGAGCAGGCACCGGGCGCGGGCCTGACCGCGGCCGAGAAGCTCGAAGTGGCACGGACGCTCGTGCGCCTGGACGTCGACGTCATCGAGGCCGGCTTCCCGGCCTCGTCCCCCGGCGACTTCGACGCGGTCCACCGGATCGCGAAGGAGACGAGGGGCGTGGCCGTGGCGGCGCTGGCGCGCTGCCGCGACGGCGATCCGCAGCGCGCGGTGGAGGCGATCCGGGTCGCGGAGCGGCCGCACCTGCACGTGTTCATCGCGACGAGCGACATCCACCTGAAACACAAGCTCCGGATGACCCGCGAGGAGGCGCTGGCGGCCGCGGTGCGGTGGGTGCGCTACGGACGCGAGGCGCTCGGCCGCGACGCCGAGGTCGAGTTCAGCGCCGAGGACGCGAGCCGCACCGAC
>JAKAAV010000207.1 GCA_021802185.1 Chloroflexota bacterium
CGCGATCGGCGGGATCCCGCACTACGAGCTGACGCGCGAGGACGGCGTGGCCGAGGTCGAGTTCATCTTCGACCTGGCCCGCGAGACCGGGAAGCCGATCGACCTGCACTGCGACGAGACGGACGATCCCGACTCGCGCTTCCTGGAGCACGTCGCGGCACGCACGATGCGCGACGGGATGCAGGGGCGCGTCGTCGCGGGGCATACGACGGCGATGGGCTCGTACGACGACGCCTACGCGTTCAAGCTCCTCCAGATCCTGCGCCGCGCCGGCGTGACGATCGTCGCGAACCCGCTCGACAACATCGTGCTGCAGGGCCGCTTCGACACGTACCCGAAGCGGCGCGGGATGACGCGAGTCAAGGAGCTCGACGCGGCCGGCGTGAACGTCGCCTGCGGCCACGACTCGATCATGGACCCCTGGTACCCGCTCGGGCGGGGGTCGATGCTCGACGCGCTGTCGATGCTCGTGCACGTCGGGCAGATGACGGGGCGCGGCGAGCTGTTCCGCGCGTACGAGATGGTGACGACGAACCCGCTGCGCTCGTCCGGGCGCGGCGACTGGGGCGTGCGGGAGGGAGCGCCGGCGAACCTCGTGGTGTTCGACTGCGAGGACGAGGCCGAGGCGATCCGGCTGCGGCCGGCCGCGTGCTGGGTGATCCGCGAAGGCCGCGTCGTCGCCGAGACCGAGCCGTCGCGGAGCACGGTCCACCGATCGGGCGTGGGTCCCGGATCCACGGCGGCGTCCGGACGTGCCGGCGCCGACGTCCCGGTCAGGTTCAGGCGGGAGTCAGGCGCGATCGGCGGCGCGACCGTCCCGTCCCCATCGGCGGCCGAGCACATCGAGTCGCCCGGCACACCCGGCCGGGTCGGCCGGACCACGCCCGTCGGGGCGCCATCGGCACAGGAGGTCGAGCGATGACTCCGGCTGCGTCCTCTCGCGACACGATGCCCGCCCGCGAGGGCGACCTCACGATCGAGGGTCACGGCATCGACCCCATCCCGACCGACGCGCGGTACGGCTCGATCACACGCGTCTTCACCGTGTGGTTCTCGCCGAACCTCGTGCCCGCCGCGTTCGCGATCGGCACGCTCGCGGCGGCCAGCTTCATCGGGCTCGGCTGGTGGGCCGGGCTGGCCGCGATCATCATCGGGAACCTCATCTCGGCCGCGGTCGTCGGCGTGCTCGCCGCGATGGGTCCGCGGAGCGGCATGGCCCAGATCCCGGCCTCGCGGCTGCCGTTCGGGCGCACGATCGTCGTGCCCGGCGCGATCAACTGGCTCAGTACGATCGCCTGGGACGCGATCAACGCGTTCTTCGGCGCGTACGCGATCGACATCATCTCGGGCGGCCGTATCCCGTTCCCGGTCAGCCTCGCGATCGTCATCGTCTGCCAGGCCCTCCTGTCGATCGTCGGGTACGAGGCGATCCACACGTTCGAGAAGTGGGCGGCCGTCGGGCTGTTCGTGCTGTTCGCGGTCGTCACGATCGCCGCGCTCCCGCGCATGGACTTCGCGCTCGGCAACGGGTCGGCGGCGTCGCTCGGCACGTTCGTGCTGATGACGACCATCGCCGGGAGTTTCAACTTCGCCTGGGCGCTCTACGCGTCCGACTACACGCGCTACCTGCCGCAGGACGCGCCGGCGTCGCGCGTGTTCCTGTGGACGTTCCTGGGCCTCGCGCTCTCGGCGGCGTGGCTCGAGACGCTGGGGCTGGCCGTGACCAACGCGCTCGGCAACTCCACCGCCGACGCAACACACCAGATCAACCAGGTCGTCGGCGGGGGCGTCGTCGGCCTGCTCGCGATGGTCGCGATCTTCTTGGGCACGGTCGCGGTCAACGCGATGAACGACTACACCGGCTCGCTCTCGCTGCTGGCGGCCGGGGTCCGGATCTGGCGCCCGCTCTCGGCCGGCATTGTCGGGGTGCTCAGCTTCGGCGCGACGCTCTACCTGTACTACGGAAACTTCCAGTCGACGTTCGAGAACTACCTGCTGCTGATCACGTACTGGATCGGCCCATGGGCGGCGATCGTGCTGGTCGATTGGCGGCTGCGCGGCGGGCGCTTCGACGCGCGGCGCGTGGTCGACTTCGCCCGGCTGCCGTCGGGCCGGAACGCGTTGGTCGCGCTGGTCGTGGGGTTCGTCGTCTCGATCCCGTTCTTCAACCAGACGCTGTACGTGGGGCCGGTCGCGAACGCGCTGGGCGGCGCGGACATCACCTACGTCGTCGGGTTCGTGGTCGCCGGGATCCTGTACTGGGTGCTCGAGCGGTCGGCGGGCCGGACGTCGGTGCCCGAGGCGGCGACGTCGGGAGCGGCGTAGGCGGCGCAGGCGGCGAGGGCGCCCGGGGTGCCGCAGACGCTCGGGAGTCATCGTTGGCGCCCCGGAGGCGGCGTTGTGGCGCCCCGGAGTCCATCGTTGGCGCTCCGGAAGCCGCATGCCGGCGCAGGGAGCCGCGGAGTCGTAGGCGCGCGAGGCGCAGGCGCCGTCGAGTCGCCGGCGCGCAGGAGTCGTCGTGGCGCCGCGGAGTCGTAGGCGCGCGAGGCGCAGGCGCCGTGGAGTCGCCGGCGCGCAGGAGTCGTCGTGGGCGCCGGAGGCGGCGAACACGCCCGGAGGCGGCGAATGCGCCATTGATCGCGGTGATTTCCGTGTCCCGGGGTGTCGATTTCCGGGGAGGTCGAACGTCGTCCTGGTGAGTGGCGGTGCAGGGCCGCCGGAACAGGAGGCACACGATGCGCTACATGCTGCTGATCTACGGGCCCCGGGTGGATGCGGACGCGCGACCGCCGGCGTCGATGAACGACATGAACCCGTGGTTCGAGTACGGGAACTGGCTGACCCAGCAGGGCATCTTCCGGGCGGGCGAGCCGCTCGCGCCCGCGTCGAGCGCGACGGCTGTCCGCGTCCAGAACGGGAAGCGGCTCGTCACCGATGGCCCGTTCGCAGAGACCAAGGAGGTGCTGGGCGGCTACTACATCATCGAGTGCGACGACCTCGACACGGCGATCGATGCGGCGGCCCGCTGCCCTGGCGCTTACTTCGGGACCATGGAGGTCCGGCCGATCGCCGAGATGCCGGCGCCGGCGTCGGCCTGACGAGCCCTCGCGCGTTCCGGCCATAAGGCGGGCGGATCGGGTGGCGTGGCTGCGGAGGTAGCGGCCCGCGGATCGGGCGGCGTGGCGGTTGGCGTGGGTGCCGGCGCATCCTCCGGCGTGGCGGCCGACGGACTGTCCGCCGTGGCGGCCGGCCGACTGTCCGACGCATCGTCCGGCGTGGCGGCCGAAGCAGCGGCCGTCGTAGCGGCCGGCCGACCGTCCGACGCGCCTGGCGACGCATCGGGCGCCATGGCGGCCGATGGGATCGACGGGGGTGGCGGCCGAGCGGTGTCGGTGCGCGTCGCGGCCGAGCCGCGGTGAGCCGCGAGCCCGAGTCCGACGTCAGGGCACTGGTCGACCGCACCTTCCGCTCGGAATCGGGCCGGGTCCGGGCCACGCTGATCCGTCTCCTCGGTGGCGACTTCGATGCCGCCGAGGAGGCGGTGGCGGATGCCTTCCTCGCCGCGCTCGAGACGTGGCCGCGTGACGGCGTGCCGTCGAACCCGGGAGCGTGGCTGACGACGGTCGCCCGCAACCGTGCGCTGGATCGGATCCGGCGCACCGCGCGACACGCCGGGGTGCTGTCGGAGCTCGAGCGGTCGGTCGCCGAAGGGAGCCTGGAGAGCGCGGTGATGATCGGGAGCGAGACCCGGCTCGTCGACGACCGCCTGCGGCTCATCTTCACGTGCTGCCATCCGGCGCTCCCGCTCGAGGCCCGGGTCGCGCTCACGCTGCGGACGCTCGGCGGCCTGACCACGCCCGAGATCGCGCGGGCGTTCCTGGTGCCGGAGGCGACGCTCGCGCAGCGGTTGGTCCGCGCCCGCCGGAAGATCCGCGACGCCGCGATCCCGTACCGCGTCCCGCCGGACGACCTTCTGCCCGAACGGCTCGACGCCGTCCTCGCCACAATCTACCTGGTCTTCAACGAGGGCTACGCCGCGACCGCGGGCGCAGCGTACGTGCGGACAGACCTGTCCGCGGAGGCACTCCGGCTGGCCCGGCTGGTGGTCGAGCTCATGCCCGACGAGGCCGAGCCGGTGGCGTTGCTCGCGCTCCTGCTGCTGCACGACTCGCGGCGCGCCGCCCGGCTCTCGACGGACGGTGCGATCGTGCTGCTGGCCGATCAGGACCGGCGGCTGTGGGACCGCGCGGAGGTCGACGAGGGGCTCATGCTCGTGCAGCGAGCTTGGGCGCTGCTCGCTGCCGCCCCGCGCAGTTCGGGTCCCGGTCCATACCTGCTGCAGGCCACAATCGCCTCGCACCACGCACGCACGATCGACGGGTCGGCGACCGATTGGCGGGCGATCGCCGTGCTCTACGGCGTGCTCGCGCGCGTCGCGCCGTCCCCGGTCGTGGAGCTGAACCGCGCCGTGGCCGTGGCCGAGGCCGAGGGCGCGGCGGCGGGGCTCGCGATCGTCGATGGGATCGTCGCCGGCGGCTCGCTCGACGGGTACCACCTGCTGCACGCGACCCGCGCCGACCTGCTGCGACGGCTGGGCCGGGACGACGAGGCACTCCGCGCGTACGAGACGGCGGCAGAACTGGCGACGACGGCGGCCGAGCGCGCCTTCCTCGTGGTCCGGGCCGACGATCTGAGGCGGACGAAGAGAAACTGAGGTGGGCCGAGAGGAACTGGGCGGGCGGACAGGAACTGAGGCGGGCGGACAGGAACTGAGGCCGGCCGAGAGGA
>JAKAAV010000208.1 GCA_021802185.1 Chloroflexota bacterium
GGAGTCCTCCATCATCCCGGTGAACGAACGCAGCTCACGGCCGGTCGGGATCACCTGGCGCCGGATCGGGTCGTTCGGGTCGTCGGGGTCGATGAGGCTGGCGAAGTACGGCGTGACGTCGACCCGGAACTTGTCGGGGGCCGACAGGCCCTCGCGCTCGTCGTCGGTGAGGTTCAGGACCTGCTCGAGCTCCTCGAGCGAGTTCACGCGGTGCGACAGCTGCCAGCGCCAGTCGTTCCACTGCTCATCGGGCACGTCCGCCCAGATCGGGGCACGGCGGCTGACCGCAGGTTTCCCATCCGGCCCGAGCCGCCGCGCAGGGTCGCGCTGATTGACGAACGGCCGCTCCTCGACGGCCGACGTTCGGCTCGTCGCCGGATGCACTGCCTTCGCCTCTTCGCTCACCGCGTCCTCCGTCTCTGCCCGCCTGCGAGGAGTTCGATGCCGCCGCGGGTCGTCGTGCCGCCCGCCGTTCGCGGTATGCATTCCGCGGAATGCATACCGGTTATGCACTCTGCATGGACTGCCGATGCTACCGCAGGCGCGCCAGAGGCACCCGTCGGCGCGGCGGGCGGCATGCATCCCCTCACGGGCCATGTGGCGTTGCCGCCGGGTCGGGACCACGGCCGGGAGCGACTCGGGCCCGGTGTGACGGGCACCACCGCCGCCCCTCGGCGGCTATGCTGCCCTCGGCGCCCGACCACGGGCCGCGCTCCCGTTCGAACGTCCCCGCATCGCCCGCAGCCGCGCCCCTGGAGGTCATCGTGAAGCACGTCACCGTCACGTGGAACCCGGAGCGCGCCACGTTCGAGGCCCGCGGGGCACGGCCCGGACAGCCGATGGAGATGGCGGCGCCGAACGACGATGGCCGGACGAACGCCATCGGGCCCGCCGAGGTGCTCCTCGCGTCGATCGGAGGCTGCTCGGCATGGGACGTGGTCGAGATCCTGCACAAGCAGCGCCAGCCGGTGAGCGGCGTCGAGGTACGCATCGACGGCCAGCAGCTCGACGAGCCGCCCTGGGCGTTCACGCGGTTCGTGCTGACGTACGTCATCTGCGGCCGCGGGGTCGACCCGGCGGCGGTCGAACGCGCCGTCCGTCTCAGCAACGAGAAGTACTGCTCGGTGATCGCGACCGTCCGCGGCGTCGCGGACGTCGAGAGCGTGATCGAGCTCATCGAGGAGAGCGGCCCGGAGGCCGGGTGCGAGCCGGCCGGGGCCGCTCAGCGCGGGGCGTGACCGGGGGCAGGTGACGGACAGAGGAGGAGAAGGCGGGGCACGCCCGGGCGCCGCATCGCCGCGCTCCACGAAGCGAGCACCGGACGCCGGCACGACGGGATCGTCGGGCGGCAGGTCACGCCCGCCGGGACGCTTCGGAGCCATCGGGGCGTGGGTGGCGGCGCACCCATGGCCCGTGCTCGCCGTGTGGGCCATCCTCCTGCTGATCGCGGCACCGCTGGCGCCACGGGCGCCGGGCGTGCTGAGCGCCGGCGGGTTCACGAGCACGCAACTCGAGTCGGCGAAGGCCGAGCAGGTCCTCGAGCAGAAGCTCGGGCTTCCGCCGTCCGCCCTCGTCATCGTCGTCCAGTCGACGTCGGGCGCCCGCGCGGGCAGCCCGCCGTTCGAGTCGGCGGTCGCGAAGGCGATCGCAGACGTGCCGCATGCGAAGCACGTGACCGGCGTGCTGCCGCACACGCTGAACCCGCACCAGGTCAGCGCCGACGGCCGCGTCGTCTACGAGGTGGTCTCGCTCGACCTCCAGCCCGACCAGTCGCCGCAGGCGCTCGCCCCGGTCCAGGCCGCGCTCCGGCCCGAGCCCGGGATCCGGACGTATCTCGCCGGCGGTCCCGCGTTCTACGGCGACATCCAGACCGTGTCGGAGGCCGATCTCCGCCGGAGCGAGCTCGTGTCGCTGCCGCTCGCGGCCATCGCCCTGCTGCTCGTGTTCGGGAGCGCGGTGTCCGCGGCCATCCCGCTGGCCGTCGGCGGCACGGCGGTCGCACTGAGCCTCGCGATCGTGTTCGTGCTCGCGAGCCTGACCCCGATGAGCATCTTCGTGCTGAACCTCACGACGCTGCTCGGGCTCGGGCTGGGCGTGGATTACTCGCTACTCATGACGAGCAGGTTCAGGGAGGAGCTGGCACGCAGAGGCGGCGGACGGCTGCCGGACGGGAGCGTCGATCGGGAGGCGGTCGAGTCGGCGGTCGCCATCACGGTCGCGTCGGCCGGACGCGCCGTGTTCTTCAGCGGCCTGACCGTCCTGCTCGGGCTCGCCGGACTGCTCCTGTTCGAGTTCATGATCCTGCGCTCCGTCGGAGCCGCGGGCGCGATCGTCGTCGGACTCGACGTGGCGGCCGCCATGACGCTCCTGCCGGCGCTGCTCGCGGTCGCCGGTCCGCGGATCGACGCGCTGGCGGTCCGCAGGCTCCGGCACCGCAACCCGGACGCGTCCGAGGGCGGCTGGGGCAGGCTCGCGCGCTGGGTCATGCAGCGGCCGCTCCGCGTGTTCGTGCCGACGCTCGCGATCCTCGTGCTGTTCGGCGTGCCGTTCCTGCACGCCCGCTTCAACGCTCCGGACGCGAGCATCCTGCCCGAGAGCGTCCCGTCGCGGCAGGCGTACGACCTGCTCGTGCGCGAGTTCGGTCCCGGCGAGTTCGACCCGCTGCTGCTCGCGATCCACACGACCGGCCCGGTGACGAGCCCGGCGAACGTCGGGGCGCTGTACGACTGGTCGCGCCGGATCGCGGCGGATCCGAGCGTCGTGCGGGTCGAGGGGCTCGTGAACCTGGACCCGCGGCTGACGAGGGCCCAGTACCAGCTGCTGTACGCGACACCGGGCGGTCCTCCGGACCGCTTCGCCGCGACGGAGCTGCAGGCGACGACGCGCGGGGACCTCACGACGTTCTCGGTCTACACGCCGTACGACCCGAACCGGCCGGCGTTCCGGACGCTCGTCGACGAGCTCCGCACTCCGGGCTCCGCGCTCGCGCCGCCACCGGGCATGACGGTCCAGGTCGCCGGCGGCGCCGCGGACGTGGCCGACGTCGTGAGCGCCGTCGCCGCGGAGTTCCCGCGCACGGCGCTGTTCCTGGTGATCACCACGTACCTGGTGCTGTTCCTCCTGCTCCGGTCCGTCGTGCTGCCGCTGAAGGCGCTGATCATGAACAGCCTGTCGATCGTCGCGAGCTTCGGCGCGCTCGTCTGGATCTTCCAGGACGGCAACCTGTCGTCGGTGCTCGGCTTCCGGCCGCTCGGGTTCGTCGAGACGACGCAGCCGGTGATCCTGTTCTGCGTGCTGTTCGGGCTCTCGATGGACTACGAGGTGTTCCTGCTGAGCCGCATGAAGGAGGCCTGGGACGCGACGGGCGACAACCGCGAGGCCGTCGCGCGGGGGCTCGAGCGGTCGGGCCGGATCGTGACGAGCGCGGCGGCGATCGTGGTGGTCGTCGCCGGGTCGTTCGCGTTCGCCGACATCGTGCTGATCAAGGCGCTCGGCCTCGGCGTGGCCATCGCCGTGGCGCTCGACGCGACCGTCGTCCGGGCGCTCCTCGTGCCGGCGACCATGCGCCTCCTTGGTGACTGGAACTGGTGGATCCCGCGACGCCTGGCGCGCTGGGTCGAGGCGCGTCTGCCGCTCGTCACGGGCGCGACGATCACGCAGCTCGTCGTGGTCGCGGTGGTCGCCGCGCTGCTGCTCGGCGCGTGCTCCGCCGGCGGGCGGTTGCTCGGCACCGACCCGACGCCCGAGCCGGTGCCGCCGGCGTCGTCACCCTCACCGGTCCCACGGCCTGATCCGCACGCGCTCTCGTTCCCGCGCGACGAGGCGCCGCACGACCGGCTGACCGAGTGGTGGTACTACACCGGGCATCTCGTGGCCGCGGACGGGCACCGGTTCGGGTTCGAGTTCGTGATCTTCCGGGCGGAGCGCGGGGCATTCCCGGTGTCGTGGGCGTCGCACCTGGCGCTGACGGACGAGACAGGGCATCGGTTCGTGTACGACCAGCGCTCCGAGATCGGGCCGCAGGTGGACCTGGCGGGGACGGCCGCGCTCATCCGCAGCGACGTCCAGCCGCAGATCCCGGACGCGCTGCTTCGTGCGCTGCCGTCCGGCATCGGCCCGAAGGCGGGGTTCCTCCTCGGGATCTCCGGCGCGCCGAGCGCGGCCGGGATCGGGGCGCCGACAACGGGCCAGGGAACGGCCGTCACGTCGGCCGGGCCGTCCTCGGGCCCGTCATGGGTCATGGCCGGAATCGACGGTCGTGACGTGCTGGCCGCGACGAGCTCGTCGGGCGGCTTCTCGATCCAGCTCTCGCTCGACTCGGCGAAACGGCCTCCCGTCCTCCAGGGGTCGAACGGCTGGATCGACTTCGGCGCCGCCGGCGGCTCGTACTACTACTCGCGGACGCGGATGGCGGCGCAGGGCAGCGTCAGCCTGGACGGGCGGCGCTACGCCGTGACCGGCGAGGCGTGGTTCGACCACCAGTGGGGCAACTTCATCGCGGTCGGCGCGGGCGGCTGGGACTGGTTCGCCGTCAACCTCGCCGACGGCACGGACCTCACGCTCTCGCTCGTCCGCGACCGAACCGGCAACTATCCGCTCCTGTACGGCACGCTCGTGCGCCCCGACGGGACGTTCGAGCACCTGGACGCTTCCGCGTTCAGGGTGTCGGTGACGGCGCACTGGACGAGCCCGACGACGGGCGCGACGTACCCGGCGGGCTGGACGATCACGCTGCCGTCCCAGCGGCTGACGATCCGGCTCCGGCCGACGGTCG
>JAKAAV010000209.1 GCA_021802185.1 Chloroflexota bacterium
GTCGGCGGACGCCGGCCCATGGCCCGTGACGACCGCGCGCAGCTCGTTCCAGTCGGGCTCGGTGTAGCGCCACTCGCCTGTCGCCTCGTCGAGACGCAGGTCGGGATCGGGGATGGTCAGGCCAAGCTCGCGGATTCGCGGCACGTAGATCCCGAGGAACTCCTGCCGCAGCTCCTCCGACGTCTTCGCCTTGATCCGCCAGAACAGGTCACGGTCCTTCTCCCGGGGAGAGCGCGGCCCGTGCATCTGCATGAGGGGTGGCCACCAGCGCTCCAGCGCCTCCTGGACCATCGCGCGCTGGGCGCGAGTCCCGGTCGCGAGCGTCACCGCGACGTCGCGCCCGTGCATGATGTGGACGGACTCCTCCCAGCAGATCTTGCGCATGGTCCGCGCGTACGGCGCGTACGAGCTGTCGCGGAGCGCCTGCTGCGCGACGATCGCGGCCGCGTCCACGAGCCACGCGATGATCCCGACGTCGCCCCAGCTCCGCGTCGGGTAGTGGAAGACGTTGTGGAACTTCGTCCTCCCGGCGAGCAGGTCCTCGATCATCGCCTCGCGCGGCTTCCCCAGGTCCTCAGCCACGCGGTACAGCAGCTGCGCGTGACCGACCTCGTCCTGGATCTTCGCCGTCAGCGCGAGCTTGCGCCGCAGGGTCGGCGCCCGCAGGATCCAGTCGCGCTCGGGGAGCACGCCCATGAGCTCCGAGTTCGCGTGCATCTCGACGAACCGGAGCACGCTCGTCCGGTACTCGTCGGGCATCCAGTCGGTCGCCTCGACCTTGCCGCCCGCCTGCACGTGCGCGACGAACGCCTCGTGCCGGGCGTCGGGCGCCAGGCCCGCTTCATTGAATCGCGCGGCGCGCTGGGACGGCGGCAGGATCGGGTCGAGCGCCAGTGGATCGGTCACGTGCCACTCCTCCGATGGGGACGATCGCAGGAACCGGCTTCGGGGACGCTACGCCCGGGTCCCGCGCGTGTCAAAAGGTGGGCGAAGGCGGGCGCGCCGCGTGCAGACGCGCACCGGGTGGAGGCGCGGCGCGCCGGGCGGAGGCGCGGCGCGCGCGGCGTCCAGACCCGGCGCGTGCGGACGCGCGGCGCGTGCAGACCGGGCGCGGCGTCCACTACTCGCCCGTGAAGCGGGGCGCGCGCTTCTCGAGGAATGCCGCCAGTCCCTCGCGATGGTCGGCCGTCCGGCCCGCGATCCCCTGCAGGGACGCCTCGTAGTCGAGCGCCTCCTCGAGGGTCGACTCGAGCGCCCGGTTCAGGGCGCGCTTCGTCAGCGCGAGCGCGCGCGGCGCGGCCGTGGCGAGGCGTGCGGCGAGAGCGCCGGCCTCTCCGAGCAGATCCTCCGACGCGACGACGCGGTTCACGAGGCCCCATGCGAGCGCTTCTCGCGCCGGGATGGGCTCGCCGAGGAGCGCGAGCTCGGCGGCCCGCGCAGGCCCGACGAGCCGCGGCAGGATCCAGGTCGCGCCGCTGTCGGGAACGAGCCCGACCCGCCCGAAGGCCAGCACGAACGACGCGGACTCCGACGCGACGCGCAGGTCGCACGCGAACGCGATCGACGCGCCGGCCCCTGCCGCGACGCCGTTCACCGCGCCCACGATCGGCTTCTCGAGTCGCCGCATCGCGATGATCAGCGGGTTGTACGTGTCGCGGACGATCGCCGAGAGCGGCGGCGCGTCCGCGGCCGATGCCTCCCGCAGGTCCTGTCCGGAGCAGAACGCCGGGCCCGCGCCCGTCAGCAGGACGGCACGTACCGACGCATCGCGGCCCGCCGATCGAAGGGCCGCCAGCAGTTCCCGCTTGAGGGTGCCGTCGAGCGCGTTGCGAGACCCGGGACGGTCGAGCGTGATCGTCGCGACCGCGTCCGCGACCTCGTATCGCAGCGCCTCGAAGCCGCTCGTCGTCATCGCGGCGCGCTCGAGGGTGCGTCCGGAGCCCCTGCCGCCGGCTCCCCGCTCACCGCCTGCACGTCTTCAGCGCCCCTTCCAGCGTGGCCTGCGCTTCTCCCGAAACGCGGCCATCCCCTCCCGCTGGTCCTCCGTCGCGAAGAGGGCGAGGAACGCGCGGCGCTCGAACGCGAGGCCGTCGGTCAGCGGCAGCTCGGACGCGGCGTGGAGCGCCGCCTTCGCGGACGCGACGGCGATCGGCGGCATCGCGGCGATCCGCGCAGCCAGCTCGAGCGCGGCCGGGACCGCGTCCTCGGCCGGCACGACGCGGGTCACGAGTCCGCATCGCTCGGCCTCGCGCGCACCGATGGTCCGGCCCGTCAGCACCAGGTCCATCGCGCGCATCCTGCCGATCAGCCTCGGCAGGCGCTGCGTGCCCCCGGCGCCCGGCATGACCCCGATCCGGATCTCCGGCTGCCCGAACTGCGCGTCCTCGCCGGCCACGATCATGTCGCACGCCATCGCGAGCTCGCACCCCCCGCCGAGGGCGTACCCGCGCACGGCCGCGATCAGCGGCTTGCGGATCGCCCGCAGGTCGTCCCACGGCTCGAAGGCGCGTCCGGCCTCGAGCGACTCCGGGGTGGCGTCCGCCATCTCGTCGATGTCAGCGCCCGACGCGAACGCGCGCTCGCCCGCGCCCGTGACGACGATCGCCCGGACCGACGGGTCGGCGTCCAGCGACCGGAGCACGCCGGCCAGCTCGGCCAGCAGGCCGAAGCTCAGCGCGTTGAGGATCTCGGGCCGGTCGAGCGTGACGAGTGCCACACCGTCGACCGGACCGTCAGGCCCCGGCGCCGGCGCGGCGGCGCGAACGAGGCGTTCGGGACTCCCGTTCACGTGGTCGGCGCCTCCGCGGGCAGGTGCCGCCGCCACTGCACGACGTGGAAGCGCGGCGTCACGAACGCGTCGTCGGTGTACGAGGCGGTCGCGGCGGGGTTGAGGCCGGTCGCGTGGTAGTCGCTGAACGCGGCGGACTGGTTGACGTAGACACCGCCGGTCAGGTTCTCGGACAGGGAGACACCACCCTCCATCGCGATCGCCTCGGCGCGCGCGAGGACGCGCGGGTCGGTCGAGTAGACCGAGGCGGTCAGGGCGCCACGCTCGCGCATGGTCCGGCTCCAGATGTCCAGGCTCTCCTCGACACCCGACGTCGGCACGAGGAACGAGACCGGGCCGAAGCACTCCCGTGCGTACTCGTCGTCCGCCGGACCGACCTGCACGAGCAACGGCGTCCGCGTGACGGCATCGGGGAAGTCGGCCACGTCCACGGGATGCGAGGCGAGCACGACGCGCGCCGACCCGGCCACGGCGTCGACCCGCTTAAGCACGTCGTCGCTCACGATGCCACCGAGGAGCGCAGCCGCCCGTCGGGGATCGCCGAGCAGGCCGTCGATGGCCCGTGCGAGACCGTCCGCCACCTCGTCGAACGACCGGTGGCCCGACTCGGTCTCGATGCCGTCCCGGGGCACGAGGAGGTTCTGCGGCGTCGTGCACATCTGGCCGCTGTACAGCGACAGCGAGAACGCGAGGTTACGGAGCATCCCGTCGAAGTCGTCCGTCGAGTCGATCACCACCGAGTTCACGCCCGACTTCTCGGCGAACACGGTCGCCTGCGTCGCGTGCCGCTCGAGCCAATCGCCGAACTCGGTCGAGCCGGTGAAGTCGATGAGCCGGATCTCGGGGCGGACCGCGAGCGAAGCCGCGGACCGCTCCGCTGGGGCGTCGACCGCGAGCGCGACCAGGTTCGGGTCGAAGCCAGCGTCGACGAGCGTCTCGCGGGCCACGGCGACGGTCAACGCCAGCGGCAGCACCGCACGCCGCGACGGCTTGACGAGCACCGCGTTTCCGGTCGCGAGGCTCGCGAACAGGCCGGGGTACCCGTTCCAGGTCGGGAACGTCGCGCACCCGATCACGAGGCCGATGCCGCGCGGCACGACCCGGAACTCCTTGATCATCCGCAGCGGCGGCCGCTTTCCCTGCGGCTTCTCCCAGGTCGCCTGCGCCGGCACCCGGCGCATCGCCGCAAGCGCGTACGCGATCGCCTCGAGCGCCCGGTCCTGCGCGTGCGTCCCGCCGGCCTGGAACGCCATCGTGAACGCCTGGCCGGTCGTGTGCATCACGGCGTGCGCCATCTCGTGCGTGCGCGAATTGAGCCGCCGGACGATCTCGACACAGACGGCGGCACGAACCTCCGGACCCGCGTCGCGCCAGGACGGCATGGCGGCGGCCATCGCGGGCAGCAGGACGTCGGGATCGGGAACCGGGTACTCGACGCCGAGGTCGAACCCGTAGGGCGACCGCTCTTCGCCCGCCCAGCCTGCCGAGCCCGGCTGGTCCAGCTCGAACCGCCGGCCGCAGCGCGCGTCGAACGCCGCGCGGCCCTCCGCGGCCGCCTCCTCCGGGTACTCCCGCGGATCCTCCGGAAACGCCGACCAGAAGGCGCGGCTCTCAGTCGCGGCAATCGCCTTGTCGAGCGTGTCACGGTGGCGCATCGCGATCTCGTTCATCGGCGCTCCCCCCTGCGGCGATCGGGCCACGGATTATCCGACGACGATGGCGAACTGTCCTCCGGGACGGCGTGCGGGCGCAGACGACGACCCCCGCGCTGCGAGCATTCGCGTCGTCGACACGGTGGCCGTCGACACGCTTCGACCCCGCTCAACGCACCAGCCAGACTCGCCAGCCGCTCCCGTCGAGGAGCGGCGCGACGATGATCTGATCGAACGACGACGCGCCGTCGGACGCGCGGCGATGGTCGATCTCGACGACGAACGCGTCGTGCACGTCCGCCGTCGCACGCACG
>JAKAAV010000210.1 GCA_021802185.1 Chloroflexota bacterium
CTTTCCGATGCCCTAGCCGGGGCTTTTAACCCTCGTGTCCTGGGTTCGAATCCCAGCCGGCTCACCAAGTCACCCACCGCGCGGACTTCCTCGCCGCGCGTGAGCAGCCGGGCGATCCGGTGAACCTGCGGGACACGCCCCCTGAATCGGAAGTGCCCGACGCCCCTGTTCGTGACGCTACCCAACCACTCCCAACACCCGGAGCCCCTGCCCGCCTTCTCCCAGAGACGGACGTCATCGCGGACCCGGAGCCGCCGCCAGTGAAATCGCCGGCGGCGGATCCGACGTCAGATCCTGCGAAGCGCGTCCCGATCGACGTCGGCGACCGACGCATAGCCGGAGAGCGCGAGCGTCAGGTCGAGCTCGGCGAGGAACGAGCGCAGCACGTGCTCGATTCCTCGCTGACCGCCGACGGCGAGTCCCCATGCGTACGGTCGCCCAAGCAGCACCGCCCGTGCACCGAGCGCAATGGCCTTGAACGCGTCGGCGCCCGTCCGGATCCCGCTGTCGAACAGCACGGGGACGATGCCGCCGACCGCCTCGACCACGTCCGGCAGGGCATCGAGCGCCGCGATGGCGCCGTCCACCTGGCGTCCCCCGTGGTTCGAGACCACGATCGCGTCGGCCCCGTGGTCGATGGCCCGACGGGCATCGTCGGGCCTGAGGATGCCCTGGACGCCGATCGGCGCCAGCAGCACCGGCGCCGGGAGGCGCGCCCCGAGCATGTCCACCGACAGATCCCGGTGCTGCACGTCGACGAGCATGCGCGGGACGATCCGCCAGCGGCGGAACGCCTCGCGGTTGGCCCGCATCGTGTCCTCGCTGCCCGCGCCTCCGGCCACGTATCCGAACGCTTCCGCGTCGAGCACCTCGCGGGCCCGGGCCTCCATCGCGTCGGGCGTGATCGGAAGATCGGGTCGAGCGCCGCCCGCTCCGGCCATGCAGATGCCGTTCTGGTACTCGGCGAGCGGCGCGACGTCGGGCGTCACGTGGTCGGTCAAGGTCCCCCCTCGCAGCTGGTCGGCGGAGTATGTCGCCGCCGCCGCCGGCCACGGCGGGCGCGGGATGCGCCCCGGTCGAGCCGGGGGTTGGTGTCGCCCGTGCTCGACCTTCCCCCGCTGGTCGCTCTCCGGGCTTCGCGATTCCCGTGGTGCAGGGGCCCAGGGCAGCAGGACGTCGGTCCGCCACCGGCAGCCGGTCGATTGGGAGGACAATCGAGGGCGCGCTCCGCGCAGGCGGATGCGCCGACACCCGGAGGGGCCATGGACCAGGCGCTCGGACCGCGCAAGAAGATCGGGCTGGTCGCCCACGACCGCAAGAAGGCCGACCTCATCGAGTGGGTCACGTACAACCGCCAGATCCTGACGCGCCACGACCTGGTGGCCACCGGGACCACCGGCACGCTGCTCGAAGAGGCGCTGGGTGTCGGGATCCACAAGCTGCAGAGCGGACCGCTCGGCGGAGACCAGCAGCTGGGCGCTCTGATCGCCGACGGCGAGATCGACTTCCTGGTCTTCTTCTGGGACCCCCTGGAGCAACAGCCCCACGACACCGACGTGAAAGCGCTGCTGCGGATAGCGGTGGTGTGGAACATCCCGGTGGCCTGCGACCGCGCCTCGGCCGACTTCATGATCTCGTCGCCGCTCATGGAGGGCACCTACCAACGCCAGCTGCCCGACTACCACAGCTACATCGAGCGGTACGTGACCCCGCCCTGATTGAGACCGTTAGGGCAGCCGCGACGAGCCCCCATCGGCGAGCCACGGATGACAGCGCGGCCGTAGGACGGGGCCAAGGCCGCGCTCACACCCGCGCGCGATCCGCCTCCGGCTGGTCGAGCCTCATGGTGTCGCGCCGGACCGGCAGGTCGTCGTAGCGCTTCCACCGGTAGAACAGCGTCGAGAACACCCAGCTCGCGACGAAGATCCCGATGATCACGAGGCCGACCATCCCGAAGTCGAGCCGGTCGGTGATCGACCAGATCCCCCCGCTGAGCCCCAGCTCGCCGCCGATCACGCTCAGGGCCTCGAGCCCGCCGATCAGGAACGCGATGATCACCGAGACGAGCGTGATGTTCAGGTTGTAGTAGAGCTTCCGGATCGGCTTCAGGTACGCCCAGCCGTACGCCCCGAGCATCAGCACCCCGTCGCTCGTGTCCACGAGCGACATGCCGGCCGCGAAGACCATGGGCAGCAGCAGGATCAGCCAGATGGGGACGTGGCTCGCGCCTGACGTCGCGGCGAGGCCGAGCAGCGCGACTTCGCTCGCGGTGTCGAACCCGAGCCCGAACAGCACGCCGAGGGGATACATGTGCCAGCTGCGGCGGATCAGGCGGAGCGCCGGCCGGAACACCCGGGCGAGGAGCCCGCGGTTGTTCAGGTAGTCGTCCAGTGACTGCTCGTCGTACCCGCCGCCGGCGGAGACCTGCCGGAACATCCGGTAGACGTCGAGCAGGACGACGAGGTTGATGAACCCGATCAGCAGCAGGAACGCGGCCGAGACGCTCGTTCCGATCAGGCCGCCGACGGAACGGAGGGCCGGGACGTCGCTGACGATCGCCGCGGACGCGGCGATCGCGATGGACAGCAGCACGACCACCGTGGAGTGTCCCAGCGAGAAGAACAGGCCGACGGCGACCGGGCGCTGCCCGTCCTGCATGAGCTTCCGCGTCGTGTTGTCGATCGCGGCGATGTGGTCGGCATCCACGGCGTGCCGCAGCCCGAACGAGTATGCGAGGAAGGCCGTGGGGAGCAGGATCGGGTACCGCGCGGACGCGAGAAGCGTCAGGCCCCAGACGGCGACGTTGAACGACAGCAGGAACGCGTAGAGGCCGACGATCCGGCGGCGGAGATCCCTGGACGACGACAGGATGCTGGCGGCGTGTGAGAGCACGTGTTCCCCCGAGACGTGACGACGGCTGCTCGTCCGATCCTATCGTCCGCGCCAGCTTGTTGCAACTGGTTGCAGTTGCGGGCGCGTGCAGCTCCAGCCCGTCGACCTGTCGGCCGGCTGCCGCCTACACGCCTCCGGGGGCGTCCCGCCCGGCCGCCGCCGACGGAAGATCGAGCTCGAGCTGCGGGCTGGACGTCTCGTCGAGCGACGCCTGCCGCGCACGCCGCCAGCGCCGCGGTCGCACGACGCCGTCGGCCAGCAGCGGCTCGCCGACGATCGCCGCCAGCCGCTCCGCCAGGTCCCACCAGTCGGTGCCCGCGGTCACGTCCGAGGCATGGATCGACACGAGCCGGTCTGGGCGCACGAGGTCGGGGAGCACGCGGTCGAGAATCGCCTCGATCTCGTCGCGGAACGCATCGCTCGTGCTGCGCACGCCGTCCGGCCGCAGCGCGATGTCGGGGAGCAGCCGGACGACGAGATCGTACGTGCGCGACCACGCGCGCACGAACGGCTCGACGCTGAACCGGTCCGACATCTGGCACGCGCGCAGGTAGTACGCGAAGTTGTCCATGACGCCGCGGTCCGTGACGAGCGCCTCCGCCTTCGGCGCGAGCTCCAGCTCCTGGCGGACCTGCGAGACGAGCACCCACAGCTGCGCCTCGCCCGTCGCTGCCTCGTTGATCCCGAGCGGGTTGTCGCGGACGACCTCCCGCCCGTACTCGACCGATCTGCCCGCGCGCTGGAGCTCCCCCACGAACGCGTGCGCCGCGGTCGTCTTGCGGATGCCGTGGGACCCGACGAAGGCGATCTTCGCGTGCCGCGCCCAGACCGTCACGACTGCCCGCACACCTCGCACCGCCCGAAGATCGCGAGGTGGCTGACGTCGACGTCGAAGTGGTGGCGCCGATGGATCTGCCCCACGAAGTCGCCGAGCTCGTCGCCCGAGATCTCGCGCGTCGCCCCGCAGGCTCGGCAGATCAGGTGGGCGTGCGGCGCCTCCTGCGCGGGCTGGAACTCCTCGTGCCCGTCCGCGTCGTGGATGTGCGTGATGAGCCCGAGGTCCTGGAGGAGGTCGAGCGTTCGATAGACGGTCGAGGGGACGAAGTGCGGGTCGCGCGCTGTGCACCGCTCGACCAGCTGCGTCGCCGTCACGTGGCCCTCGAACTCCGAGAGCGCGGCCACGACCGCGCGGCGCTGGGGGGTGAGACGGAGGTTGCGCCTGCGGAGCAGCGCTGCCACGTCGGGCCAGTCGAGGGCGGAGGAGTGACCGGAGCGCGTCGTCACCGCGGCCGGTCCTCCGTATCGAGCCGCACGGCGTGTCCCTCGACGACCGACGGTCCGGCGCCGCGCCGCCGCGCCCGCTGCCACCACGCGGGGAAACCGCTGAACGGGACGAGGTACAGCAGCAGCAGGACCGGCAGGATGTACCGTCCGAGCGCCTCGAACTCGATCGCGGCGAGCCCGAGCGCGAGCAGCGCGACGAGGTAGCCGACGCGCCATTCGAGGCTCGCGCCGGCGACCCATAGCCGGCGGGTCGGCAGCAGCGCGAGCACGAACAGCACGAACAGGAGGGAGAGCGTCAGGTACCCCATCGCGACAATCGTACGCGCCGGGGGGACGCCGGGGCCGGCGTCGGGCCGGCGCAGTGCGGCCACGTGCGGGTCGTGGACGGGCGGACCGCGCACGCGGATGGATCGCGTCGGGACGCGGCGGGAGACGGGCGTGGCGCGAGGCAGTGGTGTCGCGCGAAGCGTCGGGCGATCACGCGGCGCCGAATTGGAGCGAGACCTCCCTCGGGTCCTCCTATCGAACCCCGGCTGGAGCACCGCGTCGA
>JAKAAV010000211.1 GCA_021802185.1 Chloroflexota bacterium
GGCAGCGTCTCCTCGAGGCTGTCTGGGGACGCGCGTATGCCGACGAGGGGCACTACCTCCACGTCCACATCAGCCAGCTGCGCCGGAAGCTCGACGCCGCGGCTCCCGGGCTCGACGCGGGCTCCGCGATCGAGTCGGAGCCAGGCGTGGGGTACCGCCTCCGATCGGGTGACGGCCCCGGCGCCGACGCTCCGACCGCGGGCGATCGGGGCGGCGAACCACCGACAGGCGACGGCCGGGGCGGCGCAGGACCGACCGGAGAGGTCCGGCGAGCGCGATCTTGAGCGGTTCCTGAGCGCCGACACGAGGTTTAGACCCCTCCGCCTCTTGGTCCCCGCGAGCACACTGGGGCCATGGAGAGACGCCAGAGGAACGAGGCCGCCCGCGAACACGCTGACCGCGGCCCGGCCACCGGCCAGCCGACGACCCCGGACCAGGACCGGTCGGAACTTTCGGTCGCCGCGGGAGCGATCGATCCCGGCCGCGATCCCGAGCCGGACATCCGCGTGCGCGACCGGCAACACCTGGAGGCGGCCATCCGGATGGTCGTCTCGGGTGCGAGTCGGTGGGTGATCGTCTCCGGCGTTGGGGACGCGCGCGACCTCCTCGAAACCGGCAATGCCCGAGGTCGGGGGATTTCCGTCACGGCCCTCTCATCGACTGCCATCCTCGTCGCGCGTCCCGAGACCCTGCCGGAGCTGGCCGCCTCGATCCGCCCGCGCGAGGCACAAGGCTGGCTCGCCCGCGCGGGGCACCTGCTCTCGTCGATCCTGCGCTGATCGATGACTGCTCCGGAGTACCGGCACGGCCGCAGGCCGGGCGACGTCCGAGTGCGTCTCGATCGACCGCACGCCCGCTACTTCCGCTACGTGGCGCCCGGCGTGTACAGCGCCAAGCTCGCCGCGGATGCGCCCTCGACCCCCGTGGAACGCGTCGCGGTCTCCGCCCGCCACCTGCTGTTCGGCCGGCCGATCTCGACGGAGAACGAGATCGAGGAGCGGCTGCCGAAGTGGAAAGCGCTGCCCGTCTTTTCGAGCGACGTCATGTCGTCGGTCGCGTACGCGACCGAGGCGAGCCTGTACACGCTCCTGGGCGTCGGGACGATCGCGTTCGGCTGGCTGCTGCCGATCTCGGTGGCGATCGTGGGCGTGCTCGCGCTCGTCACCCTGTCGTACCGCCAGACGATCCGCGCGTACCCCAACGGCGGCGGCAGCTACATCGTGGCGCACGCCAACCTCGGCGTGCTCCCCGGCCTCGTGGCCGCCGCCGCGCTCCTCACCGACTACGTCCTCACCGTCGCGGTGAGCGTGTCGAGCGGCGTGCAGGCGCTCTACTCGCTGTTCCCGCCACTGCTCCCGTACGCCGTGCCGATCATCGTGGGGGCGATCCTCCTGGTCATGCTCGTGAACATGCGGGGGATCCGCGAGAGCGGCACCGTCTTCGCGGCACCGACCTACGTGTTCCTCGGCAGCGCGCTGCTCCTCATCGGCCTCGGGGTGCTGCGCGTGGTCCTCGGGAGCCCGCCCCACGTCACAGGCGTCGTCCCCGCCCACGTGCCCGCCGAGACGTTCGGCATCCTCCTGCTCATGCGCGCCTTCGCGGACGGCTGCTCGGCCATGACGGGCACCGAGGCCGTGGCGAACGGCGTCCCCGCATTCAAGCCCCCGGAATGGCGGAACGCGCAGACCACGATGGTCGTCATGGCGCTCCTGCTCGGCACCATGTTCCTCGGCATCTCGTTCCTGGCGCACGTCAGCGGCGCCCTCCCGAGCGCGAGCGGCGAGTCGGTGCTCTCGCAGATCGGACGGTCCGTCTACGGGGCCGGCGCGCTGTGGTACATCCTGCAGCTCTCGACGATGGGCATCCTGGTCCTGGCCGCCCAGACGAGCTTCGCCGACTTCCCACGGGTGAGCTCGATCCTCGCGCAGGACGGCTACTTCCCGCGGCAGTTCGCGTTCCGCGGCGAGCGGCTCGCCTTCAACGCCGGGATCGTGGTCCTGGCCGGGCTCTCGATCCTGCTGGTGATCGCCTTCGAGGGACGCGTCGAGGCGCTGATCCCGCTCTACGCCCTCGGCGTCTTCACCGCCTTCACGCTGTCCCAGGCGGGCATGGTGCGCCACTGGCTCCGCCAGAAGGGGCCGGGCTGGCGCCGGAGCGCATTCCTCAACGGGCTCGGCGCGGTCACGACCGGTATCGTCGTCGTGATCTTCGCCGTCGCCAAGTTCGCGCTCGGGGCGTGGATCATCCTCGTCGTGGTCCCGATCCTCGTCGCGCTCATGCTGTTCGTGCACCACGAGTACGAGCAGGAGAGCCGCGAGCTGGACGTCCGGCCGACCGCGCAGATCGGACCGCCCCATCGGCGCCAGCGCGTGTTCGTCGTGGCGCCATCATTCACCCGGGCGGTCGTCCAGGCGGTGAAGGTCGCACGGACGACGTCACGGGACGTCTCGATCGTGCACGTGTCCGAGGATGCCGAGCGCGGGGAGGAGTTCCGCCGGCGCGTCGAGGCCCAGATGCCCGGCGTCCAGGTGGTCCTGATCGAGTCGCCCTACCGCTCGCTCGTCCGGCCGCTGCTGCGGTTCCTGGATGTCGCGCGGGACGAGGACCCCGACGCCGTCCTCGTCGTGCTCATCCCCGAGTACGTGCCGCGCCACTGGTGGGATCGGGTGCTCTACAACCAGAACTCGGGCCGGATCCGTGCGGCCCTCGTCGGGCGCCCCGACATCGTCGTGCTCGACGTGCCGTACCGGCGCGATGTCGCGGAACCGACGACGGCCTGAGTCGCGGAACCGGCGACGGCCTGATCTCTTCGCGCGCGCCGATCTGCCCGGATGAGGTCAGGCCGCCCGGCCGGGACCCCGCTCAAGCCGACCCCCGGACCGGGCCCACGCCTTCGTGCCTCCGGCGACCGAGGCGGCTCCCTCGAAGCCGTGGGAGCGCAGGAATCCGGCCGCCGCGAGGCTGCGGTGCCCGGTCGCGCAGATGACGGCGATCGGCCGGTCCTTCGGAAGACCGGGGGCCCTCTGCGGTAGCTCGCGGAGCGGGACGTGGATGGCTCCGGGGACGTGGGCGTCGAGGAACTCCCAGTCCTCGCGGACGTCGAGGAGATGGACGGACCGGTCCTTCAGGCGCTGTTCCAGCTCGGCCACCGTGATCTCCGGGGCGGATGGACGTCGAAACGGGAACATCGGGGACGCTGACCTCCGGTTCGACGAGGGCGTCGGAAGCGGATCGTCGGGCCGGGGACGCACGGCCCGCGCGACGGTGTTGGAGACGCCGGCGCCGGGGGGATCGGCGGCGTCAGGGGCGCCTCGACCAGTCGCCCGACGAGCCGGCTGCCGAGGCGTGGGCGCGAGCATACTCGTCCCGGAGCCTGGCGACGTCCGCGCGGGCAGTGCGGGCCTCGATCGAGTCCGGCGGCGCCGCCATGGCACGCCGCTCCGCGTTGCGCCAATCGCCCAGGATCGCACGCAGCTCCCGCGGGGGGAGCAGGTCGAGAGATCGGCCGGTGCCGGCACCGGTCAGGAGTGCAACCGTGCCGAAGTCGCGCTGACGCTCGGAGTCCTCGAGCACGAGCGACGCGAGCGTCGCGATCTGGTACTCGAGATCCTCGAGACGGGAGTCGCCGGCGGCCAGCCGCCGCTTCTCCCCCTCGAGCCGCTCGAGGAGCTCCAGTCGCGCCAGCAGCTGCTCGGACGTCTCGCTGAGGGTTCGCACGGGGTCCGTCATCGTGATCCTCTGCAACCCAGGACAACGCCTCCCGGGGCTCTGCCCGGATTGCGACCGAACCTGTGACAAAATCATACATCCGGCCCCGGGCGGGCCCTGTCGCGCGCCGGAGCCGGGCGGATTGCCCCTGCCTATCGCGCCGGCGCCGTCGGCCGGATTCGCAGGCGAGGGAGCGCGACGGCGATGGCGCCGCCGATCACGCCGAGCACGAGGAGGACGCCCCGGACCGTCGCCGGGTACGACAGACGCAGCACGTGGTCGAGCGACAGCGTCCCGGCACCCATGATCACGAGCGCCAGCGCGATCGATCCGAGCGTGAGCGCGAACTCGATCCCGCCATGCGAGTTCCAGAAGCCCTTCGGCAGGTGGACGTGCACGATCATCACCACGGCCTGCCCGACGAGCGCGGCCGCGGCGAGCGGCGTCAGCAGACCGACGACGAGGAGCAGCCCGCCGACGAGCTCCGCGGCCATCGAGACGGTGGCCCAGAACGTTGCCGGCAGGAGGCCCATGCGCTCCATCGCCGCGCGCCATCCCGCGAATCCCGGTCCCGACCACCAGCCGAACGCCTTCTGCGAGCCGTGCGCCGCGAAGATGCCGCCACCGACGACGCGCAGCACGAGCAGCCCGAGGGCGACAGCCGTCACCGACGGAACACCAGGACTCGGTTCATGTCCCCACTGTGGGGGCCCGTCGTTACAACCGCAACACCATCTGCCCCGCCGACTGAACAAGATGTGCGGCCTGGGCTCCAGCGCCACAGGCTCGGCACCTTACGATCGAATGCTCGCGGCACTCACCGAGCACGGCGACGCCCGTCGCCTCTTCAGCCGCCCTGGGCGTGGCGAACCGCCGACGGGAAGTGACCCAGGCTCGTGCGGCCATCGCTCGCGAGGTGGAACAGCTTCGCGGTCACGGGCACGACGTCGGGCAGCGCGAAGCGCTGGATCGCGACCGCGAC